>CAZQHA010000401.1:0-4307 GCA_964592795.1 uncultured Planctomycetaceae bacterium
GTACACGAACGCGCGGCCTTCGTTCGACTGCCCGTTGTCGTAGCCCTGCGAGCCGACGATCACGTCGGCGACGCCGTCGCCGTTCACGTCGCCGGCGGACGCGAGCGAGTAGCCGTACCAACCCTGAAGCTGTTCGCTCCCGGCCGTCCACGCCGCGCTGGTCGCGAGCCCCGTGCTCGAGCCGAGGTAGAGGAACGCGCGCCCTTCTTCCGCTTCGACGTCGTTGTACCTGTACGCGGCCACCAAGACGTCAGCGTAGCCGTCGCCGTTGACGTCGCCCGCGGACGCGACGCACCAGCCGAAGTTCGCGAGCGCTTGATCGCCGCTCGCGGTCCACGCCGCGCTCGTCGCGAGTCCGGTGCTCGAGCCGAGGTACACGTACGCGCGGCCCTCGTCGGTCTGTCCGTCGTCGTGGAAGAGCGCGCCGACGATCACGTCGTCGTATCCATCGCCGTTGACGTCTCCCGCGGAGTCGACCGACCAACCGAAGCTCGCGTCGGCCTGATCGCTCTCCGCGGTCCAAGCGGCGCTCGTCGCGAGCCCGGTGCTCGATCCCAAGTACACGAGCGCGCGCCCTTCGTCGGTCTGGCCGCCGTCGTGGTCGTACGCGCCCACGATCGCGTCGCTGTACCCGTCGCCGTTGACGTCGCCGGCGCACGCGACCGAGTAGCCGTGGCCCGCCCCCGCTTGCGCGCTCGCCGTCGACCACGCGGTCAGGATCGCGGGGCCCGCGGCGGAGCCGGTGTACACGAACGCGCGGCCTTCGTCGGTCGCGCCGCTGTCGAAGCGGTACGCGCCGACGATGACGTCGCTGTAGCCGTCGCCGTTGACGTCGCCGGCGATCGCCAAGCTGTCGCCGTACTCCGCGTTGGCTTGGTTGCCCTCCGCGGTCCATGCGACGTTGACCGAGAGGCCCGTGCTCGATCCCAAGTACACGTACGCGCGGCCCTCGTCCGTCAAGTCGCCGTCGAAGCCGGGCGCGCCGACGATCACGTCGCTGAAGCCGTCGCCGTTGATGTCGCCCGCCGTCGACACTGACGTGGCGTAGGCTAGGTTCACGAGGTTGCCCTCGGTCGTCCAGCTCGCGCTCGTCGAGAGTCCCGTGCTCGAGCCCAGGTACGCGTACGCGCGACCCTCGTTCGCTTCGCCATTGTCGAAGTCGAACGCGCCGACGATCACGTCGGAATAGCCGTCGCCGTTGACGTCGCCGGCGGTCCCGAGCGAGTACCCGAAGAAGACGTTGACCGAGTCGCTTTCGGCCGTCCACGCCGCGCTCGTCGAAAGCCCCGTGCTCGAGCCGTGGTACACGTACGCGCGGCCTTCGTTGAGCTGTCCGTTGGTGTAGCTGTACGCGCCGACGATCGCGTCGTCGTAACCGTCGCCGTTGACGTCGCCCGCGGCCGCGACGCGGTGGCCGTACTCGGCGTCGAGCTGGTCGCTCTCGGTGGTCCACGCGGGCGTCGTCGCGAGGCCCGCGCTCGAGCCGAGGTAGACGTACGCGCGCCCTTCGGCGCTCTGGCCGTTGTCGTAGAGCCGCGCGCCGACGATCACGTCGCTGTACCCGTCGCCGTTCACGTCGCCCGCCGTCGACACGGACTGGCCGAAGCTCGCGCTGGCTTGATCGCTCTCGGCCGTCCACGCGGGCGTCGTCGACAATCCCGAGGCGGAGCCGAGGAACACGAACGCGCGCCCTTCCTCCGGCTCGACGTTCGAGAACCGCGGCGCGCCGACGATCACGTCGCTGTAGCCGTCGCCGTTGACGTCACCCGCGGTCCCGACGCTCTCGCCCAGGCGCGCGAGCGCTTGATTGCTCTCGTACGTCCAGCTCGGAATCGTCGACAGTCCGCCGGCGGAGCCGTGGAACACGAGCGCGCGTCCTTCGCCGCCTTCGCCGTTGCCGTAGAGCACGGCGCCGACGATCACGTCGCTGAACCCGTCGCCGTTGACGTCGCCGGCCGGCGCGACGGAGCTTCCGAAGTTCGCGGACGCGAGGTCGCCGTCGGCGGTCCAAGCCGGTCCGTTGAGCAGCGGATCGACGGTCAGCGGATACCTCGCGCCGGAGTCGTCGATCGCGATGCCGAAGCCGCTTGTACCCTCCGGCGCGGACTGGAAGCGGGCGTCGAGCTCGCAGCCGTTCGCGTCGAAGACGATCAATTGGCTGTAGCGCAAGCACACCGCGCCGAGCGCGTCGACGAACACGCCCGAGCGCGCGCCGCCGTCGATGCGCAGGTCGAGCTCGCCGTCGACGTCGATCCCGATCCACACTCGCCCGGCGCCGCTCGGCGGACGCGCGATCGTGTAGCCGTGCTCGATCCCGCGCGAGTCGTTCACGAACCACTCGGTGAGCGGTCCGTGATCGATCTCGGCGCGCTCGCCGTCGGCGCGGACCCGCGTCGCATCGAGCTCCACGGCGTCGTCCACGCGCCCGAACCGGCGCGTCTCCATGCGCAACGTCCACGGCGCGCCGGCGACGACCTCGAGGCCGCTCTCGGACACGCGGCACTCGAGCGAGTGCGCGGCATTGCGCGCGGACCATGCGGCCGCGCCGTCCGCGCGGAAGCGATACTCCGCGCGCTGTAGGTCTTGCGTCACTCGTGTGTACCACTCGGACGCGTCGAGCGGCGCGGACGCGGTGGGCGCTCCGAGACAAAACGGCGAGAGCACGAGCGCGAGCATCATCCGAAGAGCTCCGTGGTGATCGTGACGGCGTAGGGAATTAGAGCACGGAAGCGCGACTCGTGGGGGCGCTACAATCGCCTGCGATGAGCGCGTGTTGGAGCGACGAGCGCATCGAGGCCGCCGCGCGAGAGGCCGGCGAGGACGATGGGCACCTGCGCGAGTGCGCCGCTTGCCGCGATCGCGTCCGAGCCGCCCGCGCCGAAGTCGCGCTCCTCGCGGAGCTGCGGGCCGCGCAGCGGCAACCCGCGCAGCGGTCGGAAGGCCTCGACGCGGGCTATCGCATCGAAGCCGAGATCCACCGCGGCGGCCAGGGCATCGTCTACCGCGCGGTGCAGGAGGCGACGAAGCGCAAGGTCGCGCTCAAGGTGCTCCTCGCCGGATCGGACGCCACGGGCCGCGAGCGCCGGCGTTTCGAGCGCGAGATCGAGCTGGCATCGCGCCTCGATCATCCGGGCATCGTCACGCTGTACGACAGCGGCGTCTCCGATCGCACGCCCTGGTGCGCGATGGAGCTCGTCGAAGGCGTCCGTTTGGACGAGTGGGTGAGCGCGGCGGAGCCCGACCTGCGCGAGAGACTCACGCTGTTCCGCCGGATCGTGTCGGCGGTCGCGCACGCGCACCATCGCGGCGTGATCCACCGCGATCTGAAGCCCGCCAACGTGCTCGTCGACGCGAGCGCGAGCCCGCACGTCTTGGACTTCGGCGCGGCGCTCGCGGACGTCTCGCTCGATCGGCTGCGCGTCACCGCGCCGGGCGAGTTCCTGGGAACGCTCGCGTACGCGGCGCCGGAGCAATTCCGCGGCGACGTGCACGCGATCGACACGCGCACCGACGTGTACGCGCTCGGCATCGTGCTGTACGAGCTCGTCACGGGGACGCTGCCGTTCGACGGGAGCGGCGGAGTGGCGGAGCTCGCCGAGCACGTCACGACGCGCACGGCTCCCCCGCCCTCGGCGCGCGCGCGCGGGATCGACCGGGACGTCGACGCGATCGTCGCGAAGGCGCTCGCGACGGATCCAGCCGATCGGTACGGCTCGGCGGGCGCGTTCGAACGCGATCTGGAGCGTTACCTCGCGGGCGAGCCCGTCGAAGCGCGCCGGCACAGCCTCGTCTACGTGGTGCACCGGCACGTTGCGCGACGGCGGCGCGCGCTCGTGCCGGCGGCCGCGGCCGTGATCGCCGGCGGCGCGCTCGCGTTCGGGTGGCTCGTCGAGCACCAGCGCGCGGAGCGGCAGGAGGAGCAGGCCGCGCTCGTGCGCAGCATCGTTCAGGACCTCCTCGCCGCGCCGTCGCCGCAGCGGATGGGCGGCGACGCGCGCCTGCTCGACGTGTACGAGGTGCTCGCGCGCGACCTCGACGCGGCGCTCGCGGGCGCGCCGGACGTGCAAGCCGAGGTCGAGCTGACGATCGGGGAGACGTACCGCCGCTTGTTGCGATCGCCGGAGGCGCAACCGCACCTGCGCAAGGCGCTCGAGCGCTTTCGCGAGGTCGACGACGCGAGCGGGCTCCAAGTCGCTCGCGCGGCGAGCGCGCTCTCGCTCGCGCTCGCGGACACGAACGATCCCGAAGCCGCGACGCTCGCGACGGAGGCGCTCGCGATCCGCGAGCGCGAGCTGCCCGCCGGCCAC
>CAZQHA010000402.1:0-4305 GCA_964592795.1 uncultured Planctomycetaceae bacterium
GGTGGAGGCCGAGCAGGCGCTCCTCGGCGAGCTGAAGAAGAAGCGCACCGGCATCGACGAGGAGAAGCTCGTGCTGCGCCCGCCGACGGTCGCGTTCCTCGGCCACGTCGACCACGGCAAGACGACGCTGATCGACACGATCCGCCAATCGCGCGTCGCCGAAGGCGAGGCCGGCGGCATCACGCAGCACGTCGGCGCCTACCAGGTCGAGACCAAGCTCGGCCACAAGCTGACGATCATCGACACGCCCGGACACGCCGCGTTCACCGCGATGCGCGCGCGCGGCGCGAGCGCCGTGGACATCGTCGTGCTCGTCGTCGCGGCCGACGACGGCCCGATGCCGCACACCGAGGAAGCGATCGCGCACGCGCGGGCCGCGAAGACGCCGATCGTCGTCGCGCTGACGAAGATCGACAAGCCCGAAGCGAACGCCAAGCGCGCGATGGAAGGCCTCTCGCGCCTGGGCTTGATGCCCGAAGTGTGGGGCGGCGACACCGCGATGATCGAGGTGAGCGCGCTCAAGGGCATCGGCGTCGAGACGCTGCTCGAGCGCCTCTTCCTCGAAGGCGAGCTGCTCGAGCTCAAGTGCCACCCCGACGGTCCCGCGTCCGGTGTCGTGCTCGAAGCCGAGATCCAGCAGGGCAAGGGCATCGTCGCGCACCTCCTGATCCAGGACGGCACGCTGAACCGCGGCGACATCATCCTGGCGGGCGAGGGCTACGGCAAAGCGCGCTCGATGCACGACGACCGCGGCAACTCGCTCGAGTCCGCGGCGCCGTCGATGCCGGTCGAAGTGTCGGGCCTCTCCGCCCTACCGGGCGTCGGCGAGTCGTTCTACGTCGTCGAGGAGCTCGCGAAGGCCAAGGAAGTCGCCGAGGAGCGCGAGCGCAAGAACCGCGCGATGTCGCTGACGGAGCGGCGCTCGGTCGACGCCGCGTCCTTGATGAAGGTCGTCGCCGACCAGGCGAAGCACACGATCAACCTCGTCGTGCGCGCGGACGTGCAAGGCTCGGCCGAGGTGCTGAAGTCGTCGCTGTCCGAGCTCAAGCACGAGGAAGTGGACGTCAAGGTGCTCTTCGCCGGCGTCGGAGCCGTGACCGAGAGCGACGTGCTGCTGGCCTCGACGTCGAACGCGACGATCATCGCGTTCCACACCGGCGTCAACGACAAGGCGCGCATCGCCGCCGAGCGCGCGGGCATCGAGATCCGCCACTACGAGGTGATCTACGAGCTGCTCGACCACATGCACCAGCTGATGGAAGGCGCGCTGGCGCCGGAGGTGTCCGAGGAGGTCACCGGACACGCCGAGGTGCGCGCGCTCTTCAAGTCGTCGAAGGTCGGCACGATCGCCGGCAGCCACGTGATCGACGGATCGATCGTGCGCGACAGCAAGGCGCGCGTGATGCGCGACGGCAAGGTGGTCTTCACCGGCGTGATCGGCTCGCTGCGGCGTGAGAAGGACGAGGCCAAGGAGGTCCGCGAGGGCTTCGACTGCGGCATCGTCGTGCGCGACTTCCCCGACGTCCAAGTCGGCGACACGATCGAAGGCTTCAAGATCGTCAAGACCCGCCGCACGCTCGGCGAGCGCACGAGCGTCTAGCCTTCGCCGGCCATGGCGAACCCGCGCACGATCGCTCGACTCGCCGCGCGCATCCAGGAGCGCGCGGCGTACTGCCTGCAGTTCGAGGTCAACGATCCGCGCGCGAGCTTCATCACGGTGACGCGCGTCGAGCTCACGCCCGATCTCTCGGCGGGCAAGATCTTCTACTCGGTGCTCGGCTCCGAGGCGGACAAGACGAAGGCCCAGCACATGCTGGAGTCGGCCGCGGGGTTCATCCAACGCCAGGTCGCGCGCGTGCTCGAGATGCGGCGTATGCCGCACTTGAAGTGGGTCTACGACGAGTCGATGCAACGCGCGTCGGACCTCGACGCGCTGATCCGCGAGGCACGCGCGAGGGACCGCGCGATCAATCCCAAGGCCGGCGCGGGGGAAGACGAGGAATAGTGCTCCGCCACCTGTTCGACGAGCTGTTCAAGAAGGGAAAGCGCCCCATGCTGAAACCGAAGGAAGTCGCGCCGGACTTCGACGTGCTCGACCACAACGGGAACCGGGTGCGCTTGGCGGACTTCGCGGGCAAACGAGTCGTCCTGTGGTTCTATCCCAAGGCCGACACCCCCGGCTGAACGAAGCAGGGATGCGGGTTCCGTGATCGAATCCGCGACTTCGAGGAGGCCGGCGTCCAAGTGCTCGGCATCTCGTTCGACACGCCGGCGGAGAACAAGGCGTTCGCGGAGAAGTTCGGGTACACGTTCCCGCTCCTGTGCGACGTCGACCGCAAGGTCGGTCTCGCCTACAAGGCCGCCGACACGGCGCAGGACAAGTACGCGAAGCGCTTCACGTACGTGATCGGACCGGACGGCCGCATCGAGCAGGCGATCGACACGAAGGACCCCGGCGGCCAAGCCGAACGTCTGAGCAAATCGCTAACCTGAGCGGCGTGGCCTGGCCGCTCGACGCTCGGTTCAAGACGCCGGAGAACGCGAACGTCCTCTCGTTCATCGCTCGCTTCAACCCTTCGGCGCACGACGAGGCGAGCTCCGCGCTCACGGATTCCGCGCACGGGCTTTCGGACGTCGCGTGGTATTGCCCGGACGCGCATGCGTACGCGTATGTCGTGCTGCACGCTCGTTCGCGGCGCATCTTCGGAATCGCATTCGGGATGAGCGCCGTGGCGTTCGCGCTGCCGCCGGACCAGATCACGGCCGCGGTGCAGGGCAGCGGGAAGGAGTACGCGGACATCGGCCCGAACTGGGTCGTCTTCGGGATCGGCGCGGACCTGCGGCGCTGGTGCAAGCTCGCCCACGACCACGCCGTCGCGAAGCGCCCGCACTAATCGGAACTCGGGCTACATTGGCTTCCTGCCATGTCGATCGACTCCTTCCACCCCGCCGTCCAGAGTTGGTTCGAGACGTGCCTCGGTCAGCCGACGCGACCGCAGATCGAAGGCTGGCCGCACATCCGCGCCGGACGCAACGTGCTGATCGCGGCGCCGACGGGCACGGGCAAGACGCTGGCCGCGTTCCTGTGCGCGCTCGACGGGCTGTTGCGGCAAGGCGGCGGGCTGCCCGACGCGACCGCGGTGCTGTACGTCTCGCCGCTGCGTGCGCTCTCGAACGACGTGCAGAAGAACCTCGCCGCGCCGCTGGCCGCGATCCGCGCGATCGATCCCACTCTGCCGGACGTGCGCGTGCTCGTGCGCACCGGCGACACGTCGACCAGCGAGCGGGCGTCGATGAAGCGCCGCGCCCCGCACATCCTCGTCACGACGCCCGAGTCGCTCTACATCCTGCTGACGAGCGCCGGCGGCCGCGCGATGTTGCAGGGCGTCCGCACCGTCATCGTCGACGAGATCCACGCGCTCGCGCGTGACAAGCGCGGAGCGCACCTCGCGCTCTCGCTCGAGAGGCTCGACGCGCTGTGCCGCGAGCACACGGGTGCCTCGCCTCAGCGCATCGGCCTCTCGGCCACGCAGCGTCCGCTCGAAGCAGTCGCAAAGCTGCTCGTCGGCGTCGACCGGCCGTGCGAGCTCGTCGACGCGGGCCACCTGCGCAACATGGACCTCTCGGTCGTGCTGCCCGACACGCCCCTCTCCGCGGTGTGCAGCCACGAGCAGTGGGGCGAGATCTACGCCAAGATGGCGACCGCGATCCGCGCGCACCGCACGACGCTCGTCTTCGTCGGGACGCGCAAGCTCGCGGAGCGCCTCGCGGCGCGGCTCACCGACGAGCTCGGCGCCGGACAGGTCGCTTGCCACCACGGCAGCCTCTCCAAGGAGACTCGGCTCTCCGCCGAGCAACGTCTCAAGCACGGAGATCTGCGCGCGCTCGTCGCCACGGCGTCGCTCGAGCTCGGCATCGACATCGGCGACGTCGACCTCGTGATGCAGGTCGGCAGCTCGCGCTCGATCGCGACGTTCCTGCAGCGCGCCGGACGCGCCGGACACGGCGTCGCGCGCACCCCGAAGGCGCAGGTCTACCCGCTCACGCTCGACGAAGCCGTCGAATCGATCGCGATCCTGCGCGCGGTGCGCCGGGGCATCCTCGACAGGACGCCCGAGGTGCGGCCAGCGCTCGACATCCTCGCGCAGCAGATCGTCGCGGCGTGCACCGGCGGCGAATGGATCGAGGACGAGCTCTACGAGTGCTTCGCTCGCGCGCACCCCTACCGCGATCTCTCGCGCGCGGACTTCGACGCGGTGGTCTCGATGCACGCGCGCGGCCGGCACGCGCTCCTCCACCGCGACG
>CAZQHA010000403.1:0-4265 GCA_964592795.1 uncultured Planctomycetaceae bacterium
CTGCCGCCCCTACCATCAGGACCGTGGGAATCGGCGGGGACGTCGCTCCCTTTCGGCAGGTCGCTCGTCCTGCACGACGACGGCGGTGGGACCGCGCTTTTCGCGCTGAGCGGCCTGAGCGGCGTCAATCCGCCCCAGCGTTTCCGCGATGGAGCCTGGACGACGCTCCCGACGATCGGGGCGGTCGTGAATCGGCTCGCATCCGTCGAGCTCGGACTCGGCCGTCCGGCGCTCGTCGCGTTGGGTCGATTCGGGGCCGGCGTGCCGCTCGTGTCGTGGAGTGGATCGAGTTGGACGAACATGACGAGCGAGCTCATCGATTCGACCACGACCACTCTCGTAGCCGTGCCCGGAAGCTCGGGCTGCGCACCTCTGCTCTTCGTCGGCGGCGGCTTCACGAAGTGGGGAGACACGCTCTCGCGCCACGTCGCGCAGCTCACGTTGTGCGGCGAGCCGGGCAACGGCTATTGCTTCGGCGATGGATCGCTGCCGACTCCGTGCCCGTGCATTCCGCCGAACACCGTGCCGAACCCCAGCGGCGCTCCCGGACACGGCTGCGCCAACTCGTTCAACCTGGACGGCGCGAGGATGTGCGCGGTGGGCACGACGAACCCCGACACGGTGACGCTGCGCGTCAGCGGTCTGACGCCGATCGGGTTCACGCAGTTCTTCAAGGGCAACGCGGCGAACCTCAGCGGCGTCGCGTTCGCCGACGGCGTGCGCTGCGCGGACGGCACGATCCTCCGTTTCGGCGGCCAGAACGCGGTGCTCGGCACGGCGTACTACCCCAACCCCGCGCTCGGATTGAACGCGCCGCTCTCGAACGCGGGCACTCCGCCGGGCAGCGGCGCGGTCGGCCACTACCAAGCGATCTACCGCAACGCCGCCGCGAACTTCTGCACGGTCGACACGCTCAACGTGACGAACGCGCTCAGCATTACCTGGAACTAGCGGGAGTGTAGACTCCCGCGCACGCTGCCGGCGCCCGCGGCCCGCGGTGCACGACTGACCGCCACATCGACAGCGAAGCCGCGCGGCCATCTCCTGCAGGTGCTCGGCTTGGCCTTCGGCCTGGCCGTCACGATCGGCAACACGGTCGGCGTCGGCATCCTGCGCACGCCGGGCGAGGTCGCCGCGCAGTTGCCCAGCACCGCGTGGATCGTCGCCGCGTGGCTCGCCGGAGGTGCGTACGCGCTCCTCGGCGCGAACTCGCTGGCGGAGCTCGGTGCGCTCGTCCCGCGATCCGGCGGCCAGTACGTCTTCGTGCGGCGCGCGCTCGGCGAGTATCCCGCGTTCGTCGTCGGCTGGAGCGATTGGATCTCCACGTCCGGCAGCGTCGTCGCGGCGGCGATCGTGATCGGCGAGTTCTGCGGCGTGCTCTTCCCCTCGCTCGCCTCGCGCACGAACGCGCTCGCGGCGGCGGTGGTGATCGCGTTCGTGCTGCTGCAGTGGCGCGGCATCAAGGTCGGCGACGCCGCGCAGCAGTTGACGAGCGCGCTCAAGGCGCTCGTCTTCCTGGCGCTCGTCGCGGCGTGCTTCTTGTTGAGCGCTAGCTTCGTCGAGCCTGCGCCAGCGATGCGACCGTTCCCTGCCGGAGCCGCGTTCGGTGCGGCACTCGTCGTCGCGCTGCAGTCGGTCATCTACGCGTACGACGGATGGACCGGCGTCCTGTACTTCGGCGAAGAAGTCAAGGACCCGGGCCGCGACATCCCGCGCGCGATGATCGGCGGCGTGCTCGTCGTGATCGCGATCTACCTCTCCGTGAACCTCGCGTTCCTCCACGTGCTCGGCGTGGAGCGCATGGCCGGCGATCCGTTCCCGGCCGGCTCCGCGTCGCGCGCGCTGTTCGGCGAGCGCGGCAACACGATCATCCACGTCGTCATGATCCTGGCGCTCCTCTCCAGCGTGAACGCGCTCTTGCTCCTCGCATCGCGCGTGCCGGTCGCCATGGGACGCGACCGCCTGTTCCCGGCGCTCTTCGCCGCCGTGAACCCGGGCGGCACGCCGGCGCCGGCGCTCTTCGCGAGCGCGGCCGTCGCGCTTGCGTTCCTCGCCACCGGCACGATCCACGCGGTGCTCGCGGTGCTCGCGTTCTTCTTCGTGGCGAGCTACACGCTCTCGTTCACGTCCGTGTTCGTCCTGCGCCGCCGCGAGCCGAACGCCGCGCGGCCGTATCGAGCGTGGGGGCATCCCTGGACGACCGCGGTCGCGCTCGCCGGCTCGTTCGCCTTCCTCGCCAGCGCGATCGTGAACGACTGGACGAACGCCCGCTGGTCGCTCGCCCTCCTGGTCGCGAGCTATCCGGTGTATGCGTTCGCTCGGCGCTCGCGCACGAACTGAGCGATGCCGGACGCTCCCGGGTTATCCGTGTGTACATTTCCTGAGCTTGGGACCGCGGGCGAGGCGAACATCCTTGCGCCACACCATCTCGCGGCTGCATCATCCCCGACGCTGAATCGAGCGGGTGTCGCGCAAGGCTGCGACAGGCAGGTGGGATGGTCGGGCCGCCATCCTGAACTTCCTCACTTCAGGAGACCCGTGTGGTCGACCGCGACCAGCGCCGCCTCGCGCACAGCCACGACTGCAGCCGACGTCCGCATCCAGCGGCGATCCGGGCGGTATCACGATACCGCGTCACTGCGGCGCTCGTGTTGACCGCTCTCGCGGGGTCGATACTCGTCGAACAACCCTGGACGCTCTCGTTCCGGGACGCGCTCTACTGGCTCGTCGTCGCGAGCATGATCCGCTCACGTTGCCGCGAGGCACGCGCGAGTTCCGCTCCGGACGATCACTACGCGACGGCGCGAGGCGGCGTGTCGTACGCGGTCGGCCTCCTCTTGATCGCCGCGGCGGTGTGGACGATCGCGCAGTGCCGGTGGGTCGCTGTGCAGGATCCCGCGCGCTTGGTCGACGCGACGCAGTCATCGGCACGACGACCCGTGGCAGCCAGTCAGCCATCGTGGTGGGGCTGCACCAGGGACGCAGGATGAAGAAGGTCGCTCTCTCACGTCACTGGGCCGTCGGGATCGGCTTCGCCGCCGTCGTCGGGCTCGTCGCGGTCGTGGAGTTGTTCTCGTTCAGCCAGAGCCGAGGGGTTCAACGCGAGATCATGAAACTGATACGCGAAGCCGAACGCTCGACTTATCTCATCGGCGCCTCGGGTCATCTCCTGTCTCGATTGCACGCCGCCGCGCTCGAGGCACTGACGGAGGACGCGACGGGGCTCTTGGCTCCCGGATCGCGGTTCGCCAGCGTCGATCAGTCGTTGCAGGAGCTCTTGGTCGAGCTGCCGCAACTCCTTTCCGCGGAAGAACGTGAGGCCTGGAGCGCGATCGAGGTCGAGATCTTCGGTCTTCGGCGGTCGTTGAATCGAAGCTTGGAGCTCATCGAGCTTGGAAACCGCAAGGAAGCCGAGGTGGAGCTCGACGTTCTCGGTTCACACATCCGTCGAGTGTTCGATTCGCTACGCTCCTTTCTCGAGTTCAATCAGCGAGAAACGAGGGTTCAGCTCACTGCCGCGGACCGCCTTCTTCGCCAGACCCGGATAATCCAGGCGGCGACCGCGATGTTCTTGCTCATCGGAATCGCGGGAATCGCGCTCGTCGCCGTGCGAACCGTGCGCCAGAGAGATCGCGTCATCGCTTCGTCCATGGATCGCCTGGAACACGCGAATCGAGAGTTGGACGCATTCGCCGGACGCGTGGCTCACGATCTGCGAAACGTTCTCGCCCCTCTCGGCTCCATGGCACGTGTCCTTCAACTGTCGGCGGCTCGCGCCGACGCCGTCTTGGACACTTCGGCTCGACTCGATCGGGTCACGCGCACGGCTTCGGACCTGATCTCGGGACTGTTGGCGTTCTCGCGAGCAGGCGCATCGCCGTCGTCCGCCGTCTCCGACGTGCACTGCGAGCTCGAACGAGTCCTGGAGGAGCTGGAGCCGCTCATCGCCAACGTCGGTGCGACGATCGAAATCCGATCGCAGCCGCAGGTGAGCGTCCGCTGCGAAGCCGCGCTCCTTCACGTCCTACTCCTGAACCTGATCAGCAACGCGGTCAAGTTCCTCGAAGGCCGACTCGTCCGACAGGTCATCATCGAGTCGCGCATCGCTGGCGAGGAGTGCGTGATCGCCGTGCAGGACACGGGAGCTGGAATACCCGCGGACGTCCGCGAACGAATCTTCGAACCGTTCTTCCGCGCTCCAGGGACGACGGTCCCTGGAATGGGGCTCGGCCTCGCCACGGTTCGCCGCATCCTCGCGTCGCACG
>CAZQHA010000404.1:0-4226 GCA_964592795.1 uncultured Planctomycetaceae bacterium
GAGGAGGCTCCGCTCTCGCGCGCGATCGATCGGGTCCTCGCCGCCGACGTCGCTTCCGACATCGACGTGCCGCCCTTCGAGAAGAGCGCGATGGACGGCTACGCCGTGCGCAGCGCCGACTTCGCGCGCGTACCGCGCCCCGAGAGTTTCCGCGTGGTCGGCGAGTCCCGCGCCGGCGCGCCGTTCCGCGGCGCGGTGGCGGCTCTGGAATGCGTCGCGATCTACACCGGCGCCGAGGTTCCGAGCACCTGCGACGCCGTTGTAATGGTTGAGAAAAGCGAGCTCGCCGGCGATCGCGTGCGACTCGACGACGCGCCGAGCGCGGGCCAGAACGTCTGTCATGCGGGCGAGGATCTGCGCATCGGAGAGGTCGTTCTGCGCTGCGGCCGCGCGCTCGGCCCGATCGAGCTCTCGGTGCTGGCGGCGGTCGGCTGCGATCCCGTTCCCGTGTTCCGCCGTCCGCGCGTCGCGCTGTTCACGACCGGCGACGAGCTCGTGCCGGTGCGTGCGAAGCCCGGTCCGGGTGAGATCCGCGAGGGCAACACGTACTACCTCGCCGCGCGACTGCGCACCGCAGGCGCGGACGTGCTCGAGCTCGGCATCGTGCGCGACGACGAGCGCGAGCTCGAAGCCAACGTGCGCCGCGCCCTCGAGGAGTGCGACATGCTCGTCACGACGGGCGGCGTGAGCATGGGCAAGTACGACCTCGTCGGCGCGGTGCTCGAGCGCTGCAACGTCGAGCCGGTGTTCCACAAGGTCGCGATCAAGCCCGGCAAGCCGCTGTGGTTCGGCATGCGCGGACGCGTGCCGGTCGTCGGTCTCCCCGGAAACCCGGTGTCGTGCTTGATCGGCATGGAGGTGTTCCTCGTCGCCGCGCTCGCGCGGATGTCGGGACGCGCGAGCGACGCGTGCGCGGCGTCGCTGCGGATCGGCCGGTGGACGGGCGATGCGACGAAGCCCAACCCGCGCGAGCAGCACGTGCCGGTTCTCGTCAGGCGCGGCAGCGACGGCGTCGACCGGCTCGAGCCGATCCGCTGGTCCAGCTCCGCGGACATCGTGGGGCTGACGCGCGCCGAAGCGCTCGCGATCGTCCCCATCGGCAGCGTGCTCGCGTCCGGGGACCTGGCGCAGTACCGTCCGCTGCGATGAGGCGTTTCCTCGCCGCGCTCGCGGCCTTCGGACTCCTTTTCCTGGCGAGCCCGGGGATCCTGTCGCGCTCGGGCTCGGCGGCGATCGCGTGCGCGGGCCTCGCGGTGTGGGCGCTGGTCACGAGCCGGCCGCATCGAGGCTCGACGTGGCGCGCGCTCTGGATCGACTGGGCGGCGTCGGGACTGGGGCTGGCGCTCCTCTGCATCTGGAGCGGGTACGTCTGGATCGGAACGCTCGTGTTCATCGCGATCGTGCCGGGCTTCTACGCCGCGTTCGGCGGCGTCGTGCTGCGCGCGCTCGCGCCTCGCTTCCCGCTCGCGCTCGCGGCTCCGGCGGCGTGGGTGGCGTGCGAGACGCTGCGCTTCGTCGTCGAGCCGCCGTTCGGATTCGGGTGGATGCGCCTGGGCACGTACCTCCACGACGTGTCGTTCCTGGCCGGCGGCGCGCGCGTGGTCGGCGTCGGAGGCCTCGGCTTCGTGATCGCCGCGGTCGGCGGGGGAGTCGCGGACGTGGTGCGCGCGCGCAGGCTCTCGAAGAGCGCGCTCCTCGGGCTCGTCCCGCTCGCGATCGTCGCGATCTGCGGCCTCGCGACGCGCGCGCCCGAGACCGTCGACGGTCCGCGCGTGCTCCTCGTCCAACCCGCGTTCGAGCAGCGCCGCAAGATGGAGGCGCCGCGCGCGCAGGACCTCTTCTTCGACACGTGCCGGGAGACGACTCGGGCGCTCGCGCGAGCCGCGCGCGCCGGCGAGCCGCCGGTCGATCTCGTCGCGTGGGGCGAGACGGTGTTCCCGCTCGATCTCGCGGAGCCCGGCCTGCTCGAGAAGTACGAGCGCGGCGCGCGCAGCGTGCCGTGGGCGAAGTATCCGATCGGCCCGGCCGAGATCGAGGGGATGGGCAAGGCCGAGAGCGTCTGGGTGCAGGGCGTCTTGTTCGGCAAGAACGGTTCGCGCGTCGTGGAGTCGATCCTCCCGCCGGGCACGAGCTTCCTGACCGGGGCGGAGCATTACGGCGAGAGGGACGGAGAGATCCGGCGCACGAACGCGATCGTCTTGTGGAACGCGGACGGGGAGCGCGCGGGCCTGGGCGGCAAGGTCCACCTCGTCCCGGGGGCGGAGCACTTGTGCGGCCTCGAGCGCTTCGAGTGGGCGAGGACGGCGGCGCACGAAATCGCCGGCTACATCCCCGACCTCGTGGGGTTCGACGCGACGCAGGTCCTGACGCTCTCCGGCCGGGATGGGCGTTCGTGGCGATTCGGCGTCACCGTGTGCTTCGACAACGCCTTCGACGGCCCGTACACGGCGCCGCTCCGCTCCGGGCCGCTCGATTTCCACCTCGTGTGCAGCAACGAGGCCTGGTACGAGAGGAGCTTCGAGTACGACCAGATGGTCGCGTTCTCGCGCCTGCTCGCGATCGCGACCGGCCGCTCGTTCGTGCGCGCCACCAACGCCGGCATCACGATCGTCATCGGCCCCGACGGCCGCGAGGTCGCGCGCCTGGCCGTCGACGGCGAGGACCGCATGGTCGCCGGGGCGCTCGCGGCGACCGTCCCGGTGCCGAGCGCGCGCGAGAGCGCTCCCGTTCCTATGTATGTGCGCGTCGAATGGGCCGTGCTCGCATTCTGGATCGCGCTGCCGCTCGCGCTCCTCGCGTGGGGGCGGAGGCGCCCGGTTACACCGGCGAGCTGAGCTGGTAGACGCGCTCCGCCGGCACGTCGGGCGAGCTTGACCCTCTTGGCGCGCCTACCTATACTCCCCGCCTCGTTCTGTCAGCGGCGCGCAAGGTTCGCGCGAAGATCGTTGCGGTCAACGTCTTAGCGCCAAGCCCATCCGGCAATCCCCCCCCACTTCGGATATCGGAATCGTATGAGCCCCATCGCACGAGTACTCATCATCCTCAACCTGGTGCTGGCTGCCGCGTTCGTCGGATGGGCCGCCAACGCGCTCTCCGCCAACGCGGACTACAAGTCGAAGTACGACGGCGAGGTCAAGGCGCACTCGACCGCGAAGTCCGCGCTCGACGCCGAGCTCGCCAAGGTGAAGAGCGAGCTGCGCGTCGCCCAGGAGAGCTCGAACACGTTCATGCAGGCCCGTGACGAGGCCGTGCGCGACAAGGACCGCACGAAGGCGGACCTCGACCAGGAAGTCGCCCGGAACGCCAAGTTCGAGGCCGACCTGAACAAGATCGCCTCGACGCTGAGCGAGATCGAAGCCAGCAAGGCCAAGCTCCAAGAGGACAAGGACCGCGCTGTCCAGACCCGCACCGAGGCCGAGAAGGCCGCCGCCGAAGCGGCTGCGGCGCAGCGCGCGGCGGAGGAGAAACTGGCCGAGCTCGAGTCGCAGATCGCGTCCGCGAACGGCCAGATCGCCGACCTCGAGAAGGCCAAGACGTCGCTCGAGAAGGAGAAGTCGGGCCTCGAGACCCAGATCGCGACGATCGTCGACGCGACCGGCATCAAGCTCGGCGACTTCACCGCCATGCCGCTGATCGAGGGCCGCGTCCTCGACGTCAACATGTCGATCAAGCCGGGCCTGGTCTCGATCAACAAGGGCGAGAGCGACGGCGTGAAGCGCGGCTACACCTTCGAGATCTTCGACGGCAAGGCGTACAAGGGCCAGGTGCGAGTCGAGTTCGTTCACCCGAACCTGAGCTCGGGCGTGATCATCCGCCAGGTCAAGGACCAGACGATCCGCCAGGGCGACGGCGCGTCGACCCGCCTCTAGTCGTCCGAGGAACACCGACATGGCTTCCACCCGCCGTTCGACCACCCGCACCACGACGACCCGCGAGACGCGCGCGACCTCGCGGATCGGCGACGATGCCGCCGAAGGCGACGTCGAGCCGGCGAAGCCGGGCCTGGGCCTGGCCGAGGCCGCGGTCTTCGTCACGACCGCGCTCCTGCTCCTCGCGATCGTCCTGACCGACTACCAGCTCGGGAAGTACTACGCCTCCGGCTTGTTCTTCAAGTAGCGCTGGGCTCCGAGCCAGGTTCACGCGCGGGCCGCGTTCGCATCGAGCGAGCGCGGCCCGCGCCGCGGACGGAGTCAGGTGTTTTTACACCGGGTCCGCCGCGGGCCCCG
>CAZQHA010000405.1:0-4221 GCA_964592795.1 uncultured Planctomycetaceae bacterium
GCGTGCCCCGCTCCAGGAGGAGCCGATACGCGGCCGCGACGTCGCGGACGTCGACGTGCTCGACGTGCTGAAGAAAGCGCAGGTGACCGGGCTGGTGCTGGCGTCGGACGCGGATCCCTTGCTCACGACGCACGAGCGCGTCGCGCTCGATCGCGCGCTCGAGCCGGCGGCGCACCTCGTGCCTCGCTCCGGCGGGCACGTGCAGCTGAGCTTCGACGCCCACGCGCTGCTGCTCGAGGAGCTCCAAGTGTTCGTTCCTCGGACGTCTCCGCGGTGCGTGAAGGCGCGAGCGGACGCCGTGATCGCCGGGCTCGACGAGGCCGCGGCCCGGGAGTTCGCCCCGGCCAGCGACGAGAGATCACGGCTCGAGCGACTGTGCGCGATGCATTCCGGCCAGCCCGCCCAGGCGGTCGCCGCCGCCGCACTGTCGATTCCGCGCGCGCCGATCGCCGCGCGTCTGCTGTGGCTGCTCGCGCGCCGCCCCTACCGGGACCTCGATTTCGCGGAGCAGCGTGCGGTGCTCTCGCTCGACGATCCCGCGGGCGAGCTCCCGATCGATTGGATCGAACGCACTTCGGCGCCGGGCGACTTCGTGGAGCAGTTCGGCGGCGTGCGCGGGACGCTGGACGCCGTCTGCATCGCGGCCGCGGCTCGCGACGGCGGCGCGAACGCCGACGATGCCGATTGGAGGGCGACGCTCTCGCTGAACGGAGTCCCCAGCATCACGCTGGGACTCGACGGTCGCGCGCTGTTCCAGGCGCTCGTCGACCGTGGATTGACGATCGAAGACGCGGAGCGGCAGTTCATTCGCGTGCTCCTCAAGTCGCAGCGCATCCCGGATCGGCTGGTCCGGGACGGCGAAGGCCGGCCCGTGATCGAGGTGAAGTCGAAAGGCGCCTGGACGGTGTTCGATCGGAACCCCGACGGCTTGGCGGTGCGTTCGTACGAGCTCCGCAACAGCCGCTTCCTGAAGAACTAGCGCGAGCGCTACCCAGTCGCCCCGCGAACCTGGGGGTCGGACCCCCGGATAGACTGTTCCGTCATGCGCTCGCAGCTCATCGGTCTGCTCTGCTCCTGGACGTTCGCCTCGGTCGCGCAAGCGCAATCGTTCGCACCGACGGCCCGCCAAGTCGTCGCGCCCGCGAGCGACATCCTCGCGGGCATCGTGCGGCTCCCCGATCCCGCGTCGACGGCGACGGGCTCGCGCGCGGCGATCGTGCCGCTGGCGTTCGAGCGCGGCGCCGATTCGAGCTGGAGCGCCCGCGTCGAGCTCCCGATCGATCGGAGCGGCGACGTCGCGCTCGCGCTGCTGTCGCCGGATGCCGGCGCGTGGCGCGTGGATCTGCCCAGCGGCCCGAGCCGGCGACGGGTCGCGCTCGTCGGCGACGACATGCCCGGCTGGGTGGTCGCACGCTTCGACGCGCCCGACGTCGCCGCCGGTCGGTGGTCGCTGCGAATCGACGCGCCCGTCGCGGCGCGCCCGCCCGCGGAAGGCTGGCTGTTGCTGCGCACCGCGGGCGAGCTCGAGCTCGAGACGTACGTCGCGACGCACCAGCGGCTCGCGGGCGAGCCGATTCGGATCGTCGCGCGCATCGACGACGATCGGGCGCGCGTGACGAATGCGAGCGTGATCGTCGACGCCGGCGGACGAACGCAACGCTTCGAGATGGCCGGCGACCTCGTCCGCGAGACGTGGATCGAGGTCGAAGCGCCCGGCACCGTTCGCGCGCGAGTCGAGTATGCGGGCACGACGAGCGACGGCACGGAGTTCGTGCGCTCGGCGCCGCTGTCGTTCTCCGTCGTCGAGCGCGCGGTCGCGCTCGCGGGACGGCTCGCGCCGACTTCGCCGGCGCGGGCCGGCTGCGCGTCGAGATCCCGGCGTTGCCGCTGTCCGCCCGCGCGCGCTTCCACGTCAGCGCGGAAGTCTGGGGAGCCTCGGCCGACGGCACGCGCGTCCCGGTGTGCTGGCTGTCGCGCATGGTCGAGCCGGCGCGGCGCGACGGCTCGTGGGTGCTCGCCTTGGATCTCGACGTGCGCTGGATCGACGTCGCAGGAGCGCGCGGGCCGCTCGAGCTGCGCCGCGTGCGCGTGCAGGACCCGGACACGGCGGCCGTGTTCGATTCGATCGAGTCGCTGGCGCTCGACGCGCCGGCGCTTCCGCCGCCGTCCGCGCTCGCGCTGCCGCCGCCGTTCCTCGCGCCGCTCGTCGCGGAGCCCAAGCCCCGCGTTCCGTCGCTCATGCTCGTGCACGGGTACTGCTCGAGCGGGAACATCTGGCCGGCCGCGGACTTCACGCAGCCCAAGACCGTGTTCCTCGATCCCAACGCGAATCGAACGCACGACGGGTTCGCGCAGCTCATGTATCAGAAGGCGCTGCAGTCGGGCGTGAACTCGTTCGGTGTCGTCGCGCACAGCCAGGGCGGCGCGGCCGCGTTGCACCTCTTGACCTACTACCACAGCGGACTCGACTTCTCCGTCGGCGGACGTCGCATCCAGAGCGTCGCGACGCCGTATCAGGGAACGCCGCTCGCGTCGCTCGGTCAGTTCGCGTGCGGCGTCAACGACGACATGACGCCCGGCGGAGCCGCGGCGTGGCTCGCGGGCATCCCGAGCTGGGCGCGCGCCGAGGTCTCCTTCTGGACGACGTCGAACTCCGGCTCGGCGTGCCAGTTCCTGACGGACTTCCTGCTGACGAACCCCGAGGACGGCACGGTCGAGCAGTTCCGCGGCCAACTGCCGGGCGGGAACGGCATGGGCCACACGACCGGCTGGTGCCACACGACCGGGATGAGCAATCCGGCGAACTACACCGATCACGCGCGCAACCAGGCGATGGACGCCGCGGCGGCGCGCTGAATCAGGTTCGGGCCGCGCGCGCGCCGATAGGTGCGCACCGTGCCGACCGTCGTCGATTCGAGCGCGTGCGCGCGCTGCGGCCGCGCGAACGGCGCGGGCGCGTTCGTGTGCGGATTGTGCGGAACCGTGCTGCGCCGCGAGCCGAGCGCGCCCGCCCAGCGCGCGACGCCACGGCCGAGCCTCGCTGTCGCCGTCGACGAGCCGCGGCCGCTCGAGCCCTGGCGCTACCTCGCGATCGGCATCGTGACCGCGCCGATCTTCGCTTGGACGCCGATCCTCCAATACATGGGTTGGTTCCTCGCGTCGCTCGTGCACGAGATGGGACACGCGGCGTTCGCGTGGCTGTGCGGCATGCCGGCGATCCCGGCGATCTCGCTCGCAGGGCACGCGGCGGCCGTGCACCAGGAGCAATCCGTGCTGCTCGCTCTCGCGATCGGGAGCGCGCTGTGCGCCGCCGCCTGGCACTTCCTCGGAGGGCGCGCGCGCGCCGTCGCGATCGCGCTCGTCGTCGTGCTCTACCCGGCGATCGCGTTCACCGGCGTGAAGGAGCTCCTGTTCCTCTTCGCCGGACACGGCGGCGAGCTCGCGTTCGCGACCCTTTCCTTATGGAAGGTGCTCGACGGCGGGTTCACGAAGACGGCGCTCGAGCGCGCCCTGTACGGCACGGTCGGCTGGTACCTGCTCGGCAAGAACGCGTTCCTCGCCTTCGGGCTGATGACGAGCTCGATGTCGCGCGCGACGTACGCCGAGAACGGATCGTTCGGATTGACGAACGACCTGATCCGTGCGGCGGAGGACGTGCTCGGCTGGCGGCTCGAGTCGGTGGCCTTCGTGATGCTCGTCGCGTGCGTGCTCGTGCTGCCGGCGGCGTTCGGACTGTGGCGTGTGTCGCGCGCGGCGCGCCGGGCTATCGCGACGCCGTGATCACGCGGTCGTTCAGCGGCTGCGTCGGACGGTTGTTGCCCTGGATCACTTTGCGAAACGCGGAGATCTGTCCCGCCGACGCCTCGATCGGCTCTTGCAGGACGAACCACGCGACGTCCTCGCTGCACGGCGGCGTCGTCAGCGATCCGCTGTAACGGTACGAAGCCAGGCTCGCGGGAAGCAGCTTCGCGGCGTTCAACGTGACGCCCGGCACGTGCGCGGTCCGCCCGGGGGAAGCGGGCATGTACTGGAACACCGTGTCGAGCGCGGGATTCGCTCGTCCTTCGCGGATCATCACGCCGATCACCGCCAGCTTCCCGCCGGCGTCCTTGTGGACGAGGTGCATCTCGATCGGCGCGTGCTGGCCGTCGATCGTGTGCTCGCTCGGCGAGTGGAAGTGGAACTGAGCGAGTCGATACGCGTGGTCGCCGATCGTCAGCG
>CAZQHA010000406.1:0-4210 GCA_964592795.1 uncultured Planctomycetaceae bacterium
GGGTGGTGGCGACTTCACGCAGATCCAAGCCGCGGTCGACGCGGCGGTCGAGGGCGACACGGTCCTCGTGAAGCCCGGCACGTATGCGGCGTTCACGATCAATGCGAAGGGGCTGACGGTCGTGGGTGACGTGGGGACGATCGTGGTCCCCAGAGCCACAGTCTGGAACACTTCGTCGGCGCAGACCGTGACGCTCGCGAACCTCAAGGGGACCGGAACTTCGTCCTCGTCGGGATTCAACGTGTTGAACTGCGCGGGCGCCGTGCGCTTCGTCAACTGCGACTGGAAAGGAGCGAACGAGGGTACCGGCGTCGCCGCTCTCGGTGGTGTGGTGACGAACTCGTCGAGCGTTGCCTTCGCGGGCTGCACGATCACCGGCGGCGACGGCGCGCTCATGGGGAATCAGTCGTGCGCGGTCGGTAGCGGCAACGGCTGGGACGGCGGGCACGCGTTCCACGTGGAGAACTCGTCGGTCGCCCTGTACGACACCCTGACCCGCGGTGGCAAGGGCGGCAACGGCGAAGCCGAGACCCGCCCAGGTGGATGGGGGGCGTGCCTATTCAGCGGCTTCATGTTCGCCGGACGCAGCAACATCACCGGTGGAGCGGGCGCCAACCCGGCGTGCACGTTCACTTGCCCATCCGGCGGCGGGTACGGCTGGTACTTGGATCCGGTCGCGAGCGCCTGGGAGCTCGACTGCATGGTCAGTGGAGGGCTGAGTGGGATCGGCGGCGATTTCGAGAACTGCTGGGTGGAGACTCCCGTGCCGGCTCCCGCGTACTACGACGAAGTTCCGTTCCAGTTCGCCGTCCCGAACATCGGCTTCATGAGCCCGCACATCGCGCGCGAAGGCACGTTCGTGCACGTGAAGTTCATCGGTCCGCCAGGTGCGCGCGTCTTCTTGAACGACAATCTGACGACGACGTTCGAAGGCGTCGCTTCTTGGCGAGGCGTCCTGATCTCGCCGTTCCCGCCCAGCGGCGGCCCGGCCCGCACGATCAAGTGGGGGGTGATCCCGTCGTCGGGCGAGCTGACGCGAACGTACCCGGTGCCGCAGCTTCCACCGGGCGAAGAGGCACAGACGCGCTTCCTGCAGGCCTACCGCATCGGTCCGAACGGAGTGACCCTCGGCTCGTTCCGCACGCTGACCGTGCTCGACTCGGCGTTCTAGATCAGCGCTCGCGCGACTCGTCGCGCCTTCTGTCTCTGTCCATTCGCTCCGTTCTCTGACTCTCTCATCAAGGAGTTCGACATGAAGTTCTGGCACTTCGCGATCGCATCTTGCACGTGGCTCGTTTCGAGCGGGGATGCGCTCGCGGGCGTCATCGTCGTCGATGCCGCGGGCGGCGGATCGTTCACGCAGATCCAACAGGCGATCAACGCCGCGGTCGACGGCGACACGATCCTGGTCAAGCCCGGCAGCTACGCGGGATTCTCGATCGACGGCAAGGCGCTCACCGTCGTCGGTGACGTCGGTACTCGACCGACCATCTTTCAGTCGGTATCCGTCGTCAATCTCGCCCAAGGACAGACGCTGACGCTCGCGCGTCTGAACGTCGGCGTGACCATTGCGCCATTCGCACCCGGACTCGACGTCGAGAACTGTGATGGCGCGCTGCGCTGCGTCGAAAGCGAGTTCCGCGGGTTCAATGGCACGACGGCGGCCGGCGGCACTGGCGGTGCTCAGCTCGAGCTCGCGCGCGATGTCGCGATCAGCGGTTGCAACATCGTCGGTGGAGCCGGAAAGAGCGGCTTCACGTGCGTGTTCGACGTCGTGTCCGGCGGCGCCACGGGTGCGTTCGTCGTGAACAGCTCCGTTGCCATCCACGACTCGATCGTCGCCGGAGGGCACGGCGGCGATGGAGGCGATCGGACTGGCCCCGGTGGAACCGGCGTGACCCTGATCGCCGGGAGCGGCCTCTCCGCGGGGTCCGCGTTCTTGTCGACGTCGCGGTCGAACGTTCACGGCGGTCGCGGCGGCAACACCGATTGCCCGGCGTACGGTTGTCCCAATGACGGCGGCCCCTCGCTGTACACGCTGGAGACGAACGCTCTGTCACCAGCGGTGGGATGGATTCTCGACTCGATGATGGCGGGAGGACCCGCGGGCGTGGTTCTCGGGGGATTCGCGCCCTGCTCCGGTGATCCGGGCGCTCAGTATGTCGGCGACGTGCCGTTCCAGTTCTCGGCGTCCGGCTTGGGTTTCGCGATTCCGAGCGTCGCGCGCGAGGGTCAACCCCTCACTGTGACGTTCACGGGCGTTCCCGGATCGCGCGTGTTCTTGAACGACTCGCTCGCGACGACGTTCGAGGGAACGCCGTCTTGGCGCGGCGTGCTGCTCTCTCCGTTCCCGGCGCGCGGCGCACCGATTCGCGAGATCAAGTGGGGAGTCATCCCGACGTCGGGGGTGCTAACGCGCACGTACAACGTGCCGCAGTTGCCGGCCGGTGAGCAGGCGCAGACTCGTTTCCTGCAGGCGTATCGCGTGGGAGCGAACGGGATCACCCTCGGTTCGTTCCGCACGCTCACGGTGCTCGATTCGTCGCTTTGAGGTGAGGTCCGGTTCGGTTCGGAGAGCCATGCGCCGTTCGCCGGCCGTGGCTCTGCTCCTGTTCGCCGTGGCCTGCGATCGAGCGCCGCAGCGGATCGCCGAGCGCACGCGCTCGCGCGAGCTGTGTCCGATCGTCCTCGTCACTCTCGACACGACGCGTCGCGACCACCTCGGCTGCTACGGCTACTTCCGCGACACGACGCCGGCGATCGACGCGCTCGCCGCCGACGCCGTCCGCTTCGATCGCGCGGTCGCGACGGCGCCGGTGACGCTGCCGTCGCACCTCTCGATGTTCACGGGGCTCTTCGTCCACCAGCACGGAGTGCTGAGCAACTTGCCGCGCGGACGCTCCGCACTCGATGCGCAAGAGCCGACGGGCTGGGTTCCGAGCCTCCTGTCGAGCGCCGGGTACGACACGGCCGCGTTCGTGAGCGCGCTCGTCGTCGGTCCCGAGACCGGCATGGCGCAGGGCTTCGACGTCTTCGACGTGCTGCACGGTGCGCGACGCAAGGGCGCCGACACGACCGAGCTCGCGCTCCGCTGGCTCGGCGAGCGCACCGACCGTCCGTTCTTCCTGTGGATCCACCTCTTCGATCCGCACGAGCCCAACACGCCGGAAGCGCCGTACGCGTCGATGTTCACCGGCGACGCGCGCCTCGACGCGGAGATCGACGCGCGCGGCATCCGTCCCGAACGGCTGTCCGCGAGCGGGCCCAAGGGCGAGCTGTGCCGCATGCTCTTCCCCGATCTGCTGGCGAGCCTGGCGACGGACGCGGAGCTCGAGCTCCCGAAGATCGATCGCGCGACCATCGGCGATCTCATGAACCGCTACGACGCGGATCTGCGGTACACGGACGACTGCGTGAAGCGGATCGTCGATGCGCTGAAGGAGCGGGGCCTCTACGATCGTTCGATCGTCGCGATCGTCGGCGACCACGGCCAATCGCTCGGCCAGAACGACTGGCTGTCGCACGCGCGCGTCACGAACGAGAACCTCTTCGTGCCGATGATCGTGCGCTTTCCGGAGGAGATGGTGCCGCAGCCGCTCGTCGTGTCGCGCACCGTGTCGACGGCGGATCTCTTCCCGACGATCCTCGGCGCGTTCGAGGACGAAGGGCTCCGGCGATTCGCCGCCGACGCGGAGGGGAGCGACGTGTTCGACGCTCGCGGCGAACGTCCGTTCGCGCTCGCTCAAGGCGGACTCGACGCGTCGCGCGACGGTCCGACGGGAACCTTCGTGCTCATCGACGATCGGTGGCGCCTCGAGGACTCTCGCGAGGACGCGCCCAGGCTCTACGACCTCGCGTCCGATCCGCTCGCGCAGCACGACGTGAGCGCGACGAACGAGAAGAGCGTCGCCCGGCTCCAGGCGACGCTCTCGAGTTGGCTCGCGCGACGCGCGCAGCCGCCCCAGCGCCCGTCGGAGACGTCGCCGGAGCACCGGAAGGCGTTGAAGGACCTCGGCTACGCAGGCGAAGACTGATCCCGCCGCGCCGCGCGACCGCGCTCAAGGCCGGATGTTGAACCGGATCGCGTTCGAGAGGCCCGTCGGGAAGCTCGGCGACTGCGGGTCCCGCTGCCAATACTGCGCGACGACGGTCGCGCCGACATGGAGCCGCGGATCCACGTTCCGCGCGATGAGCGCGCCCATGTCGTACG
>CAZQHA010000407.1:0-4200 GCA_964592795.1 uncultured Planctomycetaceae bacterium
CGCGAAGCTCGCCGGCGTGCTCGTCGAGACGCGCGGCCTCGATCCGGCCCGGCCGCACTACGTCGTCGGCATCGGGCTCAACGTGCGCCAAGCCGACTTCCCCGCCGAGCTGACGGCCGAGCGCGCCGTGACGAGCTTGCGCGCCCTCGGGATCGCGGCATCGGTCGACGACGCACGGGAGCGCGTGCTCCGCGCGCTCGCGCGGCGCGTCGACGGCATCGCGCACGGACGCGACGCGCTGGCCGCGGACTACCTGTCCGCGACGGAGCTCCGCGATCGGCGCGTCGTCGTGCGAACGGCGGATCGCGAGCATCGCGGCACGATCGCCGCTCTCTCGCTCGACGAGGGGCTCTTGTCGATCCGCACCGACGCCGGCGCGCTCGACGTTCCGCTGGGATTCGTGCGCGAGCTGGCTGCGGCGCGCTAACGCGCTCCGTATACTGTTCGCCCCTCGCGACGCACGACCATGGCTCGACCCGACGGACGAAACGCAGGCGATCTGCGCCCGATCACGTTCCAGCGCGGCTTCACGAGCCGCGCGCCGGGTTCGGTGCTGGCCTCGTTCGGCCAGACGCGCGTCCTGTGCACGGCGATGGCGCAGGACGGAGTACCGCCGTTCCTCCAAGGCAAGGGGCGCGGCTGGCTCACGGCGGAGTACTCGATGCTCCCCTCGTCGACCGAGACCCGCAAATCGCGCGACCGCGTCGGCTCGATCGACGGTCGGTCGGTCGAGATCCAGCGGCTGATCTCGCGCTCGCTGCGCGGCGTGATGGACCTCGCGCAGATGACCGAGCGCACGATCTGGGTCGACTGCGACGTCATCCAGGCCGACGGCGGCACGCGCACGACCGCGATCAGCGGCGCGTACGTCGCGCTCCACGACCTCTTGATGCACATGGACGCGAAGCGCGTGCTGCGCGGCTGGCCGCTCAAGGGCGCCGTCGCGGGCGTGTCGGTCGGCGTCGTCGGCAAGGAGCCGGTCTGCGACCTGACGTACGCCGAGGACAGTAAGGCCGAGGTCGACATGAACCTGATCATGACGAGCGACGGCAAGTTCATCGAAGTGCAGGGCTCCGCGGAAGGCGCGCCGTTCGACAAGGGCGAGCTCGATTCGATGCTCGAGCTCGGCAGCGCGGCGATCCGCCGCATCTTCGAGGCGCAAAAGGCCGCGCTCGCCCAGCGCTGAGCGTCATTCGCTCATCAAGAAGATGAGCGGGCGGACGTCTTCTTCGTCCGCGGTCCACTCCCAGTACCGCAAGAGGATCTTGTACACCATGATCCCGGTCTCGCCTTCGCCCCACACGAGGTAGCGCGCCGCCTGCGCCATCAAGTTCTTGCGCGTGAGGCCCAGGAACACGCTGACGGGGTCGATCAGCTCGCTGACGTACGCGATGGTGTTGGCGATCGCGATGGCGCCGGAGACGTCGATGGCGTAGTCGTCGCCGGCGCGCCGGACGCGCAGCGTCAGCGGAGCGAGGAACTCGCTGCGGTTGTCCATGAGCTCGACGTGTAGGAACGCGAGCGGCCCGCGGATCGCGTAATAGCGGCGCAGCTCGGCGGCCTTCTTCTCCCGCGTGGCGCGCGTCCCGCCGCGGACGGGCACGAGGTTCACGCGCTTGCTCACCATCGACCGCCAGAGCTCCGCCGACTCGTCGTCCGCGAACCGGATCTCCGACACGCGCAGCTCCGTCGCGCGTTGCCAGCGGCTGAGGGCGCTCACGCCCAGGATCGCGAGCACGAAGATGCTCGCGATGATCACGCCGTCGGGCCGGCCGATGACGTTGTCGATCAGCGTGAAGGTGAACACCGCGGTGATCAGCCAGAAGTAGAGGCTTTGTCCGAGGACGGCGATCTTCCCGCGCAGCGTCGATCGTCCGCCGATGTCGCGCCACAGCGCGAGCGACACCGCGAACGCCGCCGAGAGCATCAGCACCAGCACGCCCGTCGCGTAGGCGCCGCCCTGCGCCTCGACGTCGGCGTCGAACGCCCACGTGACGACCACGCAGATCGCGAAGAGCGCGAGCACCATCGGGCGGCGATAGCTCGTCCACTGCGGCGCCATGCCGAACCGCGGCAGGTAGCGCGGGATCAGGT
Source organism: uncultured Planctomycetaceae bacterium (assembly GCA_964592795.1). GTDB lineage: Bacteria > Planctomycetota > UBA1135 > UBA1135 > JANLUN01. The sequence goes on from CAZQHA010000407.1 coordinate 2,095, forward strand.
TCAAGAGCCCGGCCATCGCGGAGGCGCCGGCGAACCACAAGATCGCGATCGTCACGAAGTCGTACAGCGTGCCGAACCCGTGGCCCAGGAGGTCGTGGGCGAGGTACGCGATCGCGCGTCCGGCGGCTTCTCCGGTCTCTTCGTAGGCCGCGCGCGGGATCAGGAGCGCGGTGACGAAGCTCGAGAGCAGGAGCATCACGCTCATGATCAGCGCCGCGGCGACGAGCAGCTTGCGCGTGGCGCGGATGCGCCCCCACGGCGTCGGCGAATCCGCGTCGCGCGCGTCGCCCGCGACGTGGGACATCACCGAGACGCCCGTCTCGAAGCCGCTGAGCCCGAGCGCCAGCTTGGGAAACACGATCGCGGACGCGAGCAGCATCATCGTCCAATCGCCGTGGACGGCGAGCTCACCGGTCCAAGCGTCCAGGAGCTCCGGCCGGCGGACGATCACGACGAGCCCGCAGAAGAGCACGAACAGGTTGAGCACGATGTACGGCACCGCGAGCGCCGTCGCGACGCGGATCGCGTCGCGGAAGCCCTTCAAGAAGACGACCGCGAGCAACGCCAAGAGCAGCAGCGTGATCCCGAGCTGCGATTCGCCGAGCCAGTCGTGCAGGAGCGGGTTCTCCGCCGCGTGCTTGGCGGCGTCGGCGGCGGAGAGCGTCATCGTGATCACGAAGTCCGTGGCCGCGAAGCCCAGCAGCGCGAGCACGAGCAGCTTGCCCGGCCAGCCCGAGAGCAGCGACTCGAGCATCGCGATCGATCCTTGTCCCGCGTAGGACCGGCGCGCGACCTGCGCGTACACCGGAACGGCGCCGAGGAGCGTCACCGCGACGAGGATCGCCGTGGCGATGGGAGACAGAGCTCCGGCGGCTAGCAGCGCGATCCCCGGCTGGTATCCGAGCGTCGAGAAATAATCGACGCCGGTCAGCCACAGGACCTTGTACCAAGGCTGCGCGGCGACGCCCGCGTGGGAGGCCCCCGGCTCTCCGCCCCCGATCATCCATCGGCCGATCGCGGTCCGGGGCGGCGCCGTGCGCGGCACCGGGAGCGGAGGAAGCTTGTGGTCGCTCGGCAACGGTCAACTCCGAGGTCGGGCGCGAGCGTACTGACGCGCCGCGCGGGCTACCATCGCGCGCGCGATGAAACTCCTCCTGGCCAGCGCGAACCCGAAGAAGCTGCGCGAGCTCGAACGGATGCTCGCCGAGCAGGGCGGCCTCGACGTGCAGATCGTCCTGCCGCGCGAGATCGGCGGACTCGCGCCGGTCGTCGAGGACAGCCCGACGTTCCGCGGCAACGCCGCCAAGAAGGCGGTCGCGGCCGCGCGCGCGAGCGGTCTGTGGGCGCTGGCGGACGACTCCGGTCTCGAAGTCGACGCGCTCGGCGGTGCGCCGGGCGTCCGCTCGGCGCGCTTCGCGGGCGAGCACGGCGACGACGCTTCCAACAACGAGCTGCTGCTCGAACGCCTCGCCGGCGTCCGCGAGGAGCTGCGGGGCGCGCGCTTCGTGTGCGCGCTCGCGCTCGCGCGACCCGACGGATCGCTCGCGGCCCAGATCGAAGGCGTCGCGCGCGGCCGCATCCTGACCGAGCCGCGGGGCACGCGCGACTTCGGGTACGACCCGCTGTTCGTCTTCACGGAGCCCGGCTACGCGGAGACCGGGAAGGGATTCGCCGAGCTCCACCCGGACGACAAGGCGCGCGTAAGTCACCGCGGGCGCGCGCTGCGAGAGCTCGCGCGTCTCCTGCCCGATCTCGCGCACGCGACTTGACCTCGGTTAGGATCCCCGCCCACTTTGGCGGCGACGGCGCCGCGGACGACCCGCTTGGACCCGAAGTTCATCCGCAATTTCTCGATCATCGCGCACATCGACCACGGCAAGTCGACGCTCGCGGACCGCATGCTCGAGACGACCGGCGCGGTCGAGAAGCGCGAGATGCGGGCGCAGCTCCTCGACTCGATGGACCTCGAGCGCGAGCGCGGGATCACGATCAAGGCCTCGGCCGTGACGATCTGGCACGACGTCGCCGGCCAGCGCTACGAGCTCAACCTGATCGACACGCCCGGGCACGTCGACTTCAACTACGAGGTGCAGAAGAGCCTCCAGG
>CAZQHA010000408.1:0-4195 GCA_964592795.1 uncultured Planctomycetaceae bacterium
GCTGCGGGCCGCCGAGCTCTTGGCGACCGAGGCAACGCGGATCGGGCTCCCGGCGGAATCGGCTGGCGTTCCAGAGCGCGCCTTGGCTCGCGCCCTCGAGCTCTGCGCCGTCGGCGGATGGGTGCTCGCGATTGGATCCTTCTACCTGGCTGGTTCCCTCCGGTCCCTGATCGCTACCCAGACGAAGTAACCACGATGCTCACGATCGTCTCGGATCTCTTGCTCACCGATTCGTTCCTCATCAAGGGGAACATCGAGAACAAGTACACCCGCCTCTCGCAGATCCTCGACGAACACCGGAAGTACTTCCTCAAGGTGCGCGACGCGACGCTCGTCGACCTGAACAGCTGCGAGCGCATCACGACGCCGCTCCTGCACGTGAACGTCGACGAGATCCTGCTCGGCCACGAGTTCCTCGACAGCGGCGGCGACCAGCACCAGAAGGAGCTCGCGAAGAACCAGCTGCTCCACCGCGTGCGTGTCTTCTACACCGGCGCGCTGAACATCGAGCTCGGCGGCGAGGTGCGCCCGGGCTCGTACGAGGCCGACGACCGCACGTCGCGCCGCTTCTTCATCATGCGCAACCCGGTCGTGCGCGGGTTCAACGACCGCGGCGACCAGGACCTGAAGCTGCTCACCAAGCTGCCGTACGCGATCCTGAACAAGCTGCGGCTGTCGTACATCTACGACTTCAACTGAGCGCGGCCTCGGCGCGCTTTGCGCGCCAGTTCATCGCCGCGCACAATGACGCCCGATGACCGAGGCTCAGGCATCCGCTCCGCCGGCGCGAGCGCGCTCGAAGGAGCACTGGATCGTATTCGTCGGCGCGATCGTCTCGCTCGTGCTCTTCGTCGCGCTGGGATTCGTGGTGCAGCCCGACGCGCGCGGCTTCGGCACGCACGAGCAGCTCGGGTTGCCGTCGTGCAAGCTCATGGACTGGACGGGCGTGCCGTGCCCGGGCTGCGGGGTTACGACGTCGGTCGCGTTCGCGGCGCAGGGACACGTCGTCGACGCGATTCGCACGCAGCCGTTCGGGCTCGTCGTCGCGGCGACGATCGTCGCGCTCGCGATGTGGGCGCTCGTCGGTCATTGGCAAGGCCAGGATCTCTACGAGGGTCTCCGATCCAAGCGCGCCGCCAAGATCGGGATCGTGCTCGCGGTGCTGCTCGGGATCGGGTGGATCTACAAGCTGATCGTGGTGCTCGGACCGCGCGTCTGACTGGCGATCACCGTTTGTGACCTCGAGGGGTCACGCGAGCGTCGTGTAGATCCGGTGGCAGTCGTCGTGCTCGTCGATCGCCTCGAGGAACGTCTCGGCCTCTTGGCGCTTCGTCGGATCGAGGTTGGTCGTCTCCTTCGGCCGGTACCCCATCTCCGACGTCGTCACCGACCAACCGGCAGCGCGTAGAGCCTGCGTGACGACGTCGAGGTCGCTGCGCTCGGTGTAGAAGCGCGCTCCGGTCGAGTCCTCGTCGGCGTGCTCGAGCGGCTCGACGTCTTGCGCTCCGACTTCGATCGCGACCTCTTCGCGGTCGAGACCCGCCGTGGCGTGCGTCGCCTCGACGATGCCGACGTGATCGAAGAAGAACATCACCTTCGCGCCGAACTGGCCGTCGCGGAATAGAAGGCGGATGTCGGGCGCCGTGCGATTGCGATTGTCAGTCAGGCACTCGACGATCACCGGCACGCCTTGCGGCGTCATGCCCTCGAACGTGACGAGCTCGAAGCTCGCGGCGTCCTTGCCCGCGCCGCTGCCCTTCTGGATCGCGCGATCGATCGTGTCGTTCGAGACGCCTTGTTTGCGCGCGGCTTCGACGGCGACGGCGAGGCGCGCATTGCGCGCGGGGTCCGCGACGCCGGACTTAGCGGCGACGGTGATCTCACGGACGAGCTTCGAGCTCTGCTTCGCGCGCTTGTTGGCGTTGATCTCGCGCTTCTTCTGCAACCACTGGCGGCCCATGTGCGGAGATTCTAAGCCTGGCTCGACGCGCGTCGAGCGAGATCATTCCTCGAAGCCGTCTTCATCGTCGGCCAGCGTCGACTCGCGACGCTCGTCGAGCATCTCGACATAGCTCGCGTACCGGCTGGCGGCGAGCTCGCCCCGGTCGACCGCGTCGAACACGGCGCAGTCGGGCTCGTGGTCGTGCGTGCAGCTGGGAAAGTGGCAGCGCGCTTGGAAGGGCGCGAACTCGGGGAAGAGATCGCGCAGGTTCTCGGTCGGCACGTCGTGCACGCGGAACGTGCGGATCCCGGGCGTGTCGATCACGTAGCCGCCCATCGTCAAACGGAACATCTGCGAGAAGGAGGTCGTGTGCTTGCCGGTGTCCCAGTACTTGCTGATCTTGCCGACCTTGAGCTTGAGGTCGGGCTCGATGCGGTTCAGCAGGCTCGACTTCCCCGCGCCCGACGCGCCGTAGACGATCGTCACCTTGTCCTTCATCGCGGCGCGCAGCTCCTCGATGCCGCGTCCGTCGAGCGCGGACGTCTTCAGCACGCGGATCGGAATGCGCTCGTACGTGTCCTGCAGCGCTTCGACCTCGTCCTCCTCCGCGAGGTCGATCTTGTTGAGCACGATCGACGCCGGAATCCGCTGCCACGTGCAGGCGGCCAGTATGCGGTCGGTGCGGGTGCTCGAGAAGCCCGGCTTCGCCATCGACGCGATCACCAAGAGCTGGTCGATGTTCGCGGCCAGCACCTGCTCGCGCGGATCGTGCGACGACGCCGTGCGCGAGAGCCAGTTGCGCCGCGGCAGCACGCGCTCGAGGCTCGCGGGCGAGGTCGACTCGTCGATCTCGACCTCGTCTCCGACGGCGACGGGATTCTTCTGCACGCCGTCGAACAAGATCCCGCGCGGCGCGACGAGCAGGACGCGGCCCTCCACGTCGACGTGGCAGACCTTCGCGTCGGTGCGGATCACTCGTCCGGTCTTGAGCGGAGCCATGTCGTCGCGCCGCGAGCGCCGCGCGCGCGCATGCTATAACACGCACGGATGACGGCCGACACACCCATCCGATCGAAGCAGAATCCGCTGATCAAACGGATCGGAGCGGTGCGCGCGGGACTCGAGCCGGAAACGCTGATCCTCGAGGGCGATCGACTCGTCGTCGATGCGCTCGACGCGGGCGTGAAGCTCGACACCATCCTCGTCGGTGACGATCGCTCGGACTTCGCCGTCGAGCTCATGCGGCGACGTCAGACCGTCCACCTCGTCGACAAGGAGCTGATGGAGCGCGTCAGCGGGCTCAAGACCTCCCCCGGAAGCTTGGCGCTGTGCACCGCGCCGGCAGCGGTCGATCTCGAGCGACTCCCGATCGACGCGAGCGCGCGCGTCCTCGTCGCCGCGGGCGTCGCGGATCCCGGAAACCTCGGCGCGCTCGCGCGTTCCGCGGAGGCGTTCGGTGCGCGCGCCCTCGTCGTCGCGCGGGGGAGCGCGAGCCCGTGGAACGAGCGCGCCGTGCGCGGCTCCATGGGAAGCCTCCTGCGGCTGCCGGTCGCTCACGGATTGGAAGGCGTGGCGATCGCGAAGGCGCTCACGTCACGCGGGATGCGGCACGTGTACGCCGCGACGCGCGGTGGAACGGATGCGCACCGATTCGATTGGAGCGGCCCGGTCGCGATCTGGGTCAGCGGCGAGACGGGCGATGCGCCGGCCGCGCAGTCGAAGTTCGAGCACGTGACGATTCCGATGTCGCCGTCCGTGGAATCCCTCAACGTCGCGGTGGCCGCGGCGATCTTGCTGTTCGCGAGCCAGCGGGCTAAGAGCGCGCGAGATGGCTGAGAGCCTGTTCGACGCCGAGGAGCACACGGCGGAATCGATCGCGCGCGACGCTCCGCTCGCGGAGCGCATGCGACCGCGCACGCTCGAGGAGTTCGTCGGTCAGGAGCACCTCGTCGGCGAAGGCCGCGTGCTCGAGCGTGCACTCCAAGGCTCGCTGAATCAGAGCTTGATCCTGTGGGGGCCGCCGGGAAGCGGCAAGACGACGCTCGCGCGATTGATCGCGGCGAAGAGCGGCATGCGCTTTGTGCCGTACTCCGCGGTGCTGTCGGGCATCAAGGAGATCCGTTCGGTGATGATGGAAGCGGAGAGCGAACGGCGTCGGACGCAGAAGAGGACGCTGCTCTTCGTCGACGAGATCCACCGCGTCATCAAGGCGCAGCAAGACGCCTTCCTGCCGCACGTCGAGCGCGGCGACAG
>CAZQHA010000409.1:0-4192 GCA_964592795.1 uncultured Planctomycetaceae bacterium
CTCGACCTTGGAGAACGCGACGATCGCGCCCGGGCCGGCTTCGTTGATCGGCTCGCGCTTCTTGGCGCCGACGAGATGGAACAAGCCGCCGAGCTTCTCGCCCTTGTCGGGAGTGCGCGGTCCGGCGACGAGGCTCGTCGGCGTCAAGGTGCCGCGGTAGATGCGCGCGAGGCACACCTTGCCGACGTGCGCGTCGGCCTTGACGTTGAACACCGTGCCGACGAGGTCGCCCGCGGGGTCGGGCTTGATCACCGCGCCGTCGACGTCCTTGGCTTGGTGCAGGTCGGCGCCGGGAGCGAAATGCTCGAGGAAGCTCAAGAGCTCGTCCACGCCGAGCCCGCTCGACGGATTGCAGACGAGGATCGGCACGAGCTTCCCGGCTTCCATCGCCTTGGGCAGCAGCACGTGGAGCTCGGCGTCGGAGATCTCCTGCGTCTCGAGGTAGCGCGCGAGCAGCTCCTCGTCCTCGCACGCGTCCATCACTTCATCCATCAGCGGCTGGCGCCACAGCCCCTCGGGGTCCTGCATCGTCGCCTTGACCGACGAGAACTTCGGTCCGGACTGGTCGGGGACGTGGTACGGGACGCAGACCTCGCCGAACGCTTCGCGCAGCGCCTCGACGGTCTCGTCGAAGTTCGAGTTCTCGCCGTCGACGTGCGTCAGCACGAGCGCACGCGCGCGGCCGATGTCCCGCGCGGCTTCCATCTTCTTGCGCAGGTTGTAGCTGACCGCGCCGCCGCAGCTCACGACGCCGACGACGAGGTCCGCGGCGAAGAGCGCACCGAGCGTCTCGGACTGGAACTCCGGGTAGCCGGGCGAATCGATGAACGTCCACTGCTTGCCGTGCCAGTTCGCGGCGACCGTCGCGATCTGGAACGTGTGCTGCTTCTCCTGTTCCTCCGGTTCGGTGTCGCAGATGCTGCTCTTGTCCGCGACCGAGCCCTTGCGCGGTGATGCGCCGGTGAGGTGCGCGAGCGCGTCCACCAACGTTGTTTTTCCCGAGGACGGGTGGCCGACGAACGCGACGTTGCGGTGGTTGGCGGGAGAAATAGGCATCGGGCGGTCGACTCCTGCGAAGAGTTCCGATCGTTGCGGCGCGCGGCCGCTCGCGTGGTTGGACGGCCTCGCCGGTCGCGCGGACCGGCAAAGGGGCCGCGCATCCTAACCGGGCCGCTTTCGCGGCGCACGCCCGCCCGCGGCCCCGAAAACGAGCGGGGACGGCGCTCGCCGTCCCCGCGTCGATCGCCCCGCGCGGCGCTCAGGCGCCGCTCTTGTGCACCACGATCTCGACGCGCCGATTCCTCGCCTTGTCGCTCTTGGAGTCGCCGCGGGCGGCCGGTTCGTACTCGCCGTGACCGGCGACCACGCACTGTGAGTCGGGCACGCCGCACTCGGCGACGAGGTACGTGAGCACCGCCATCGCGCGCTGCACGGAGAGCTCGCGATTCGAGCTGAACTTCGACTTCTGGATCGGATCGGTGTCCGTGTGTCCTTCCACCGAGTACTTCGCGTCCGGGTACTGCCGTTTGAGCGTCGACGCGACCTCCTTCAGCGCCTTCTGGCCCTCCTTGGAGATCGTGGCTTGGCCCGACGCGAACGTGATCGACGACGGGATCGAGATCACCATGTTCCCGTCGCGGACGCCGTAGTCGATTCCCAGGCTGTCGAGCTCCGGGAACTTCTCCGCCGCCGCCGGCACGGCTTCCACCGGGCGCGCGTTCGCGTCCGCGAGCTCGCCCTGCACGGTGTCCAGGCTCGATTTCATCGACTGGATCTGGCTCTTCAGCGCCGCGCGCTCCTCGCGCAGCTTGCGGATCTCCGCGTCGCGATCGTCGAGCGCCGCCTGATAGCCGCGGCTGCTCACGCAACCGGTGAGCGCGGGCGAGACGAGCAAGAGTCCCGCGACGCACGCGCGGAAGAATGTCTTCGTAGTCATCGGCTCCAATACCCCTCGTGAAGTTTCGATGTCCCCGCGAGAGCGCGGCGCGGACTGGGGCCCGCTCTCGACGCCGAAGGGAGGTCGCTCGAGCCGTCGGGGCTCCGCAAGGGCGATCCTCCTTCGACTACGGCAGCAAACCGACGACGCGGTCCCAATACAAGAGCACGATCGCAATTCCGATCGCGAGGTACGGACCGAACGGAACGTACCGACCGGCGATGCGCGCGACGCGAACGCTCTGCCAGAGCGAGATCCGGCGTCCGCGGCGGCGCGCGCGTGCGCGGACGAACCACGTGAACCGCAGCATGTTCCCGATCCCCGCGATCGAGGCGACGAGCGACGCGATCATCAGCGCCGCGAGTGCTCCGCCGGGCCCGACGAACCCGCCGCCGCCTGCGGCGAGGAGCTTCACGTCGCCGAAGCCCATCGCGTCGCGGCCGTAGACCCTGGACCCCAGCCAGCCGATCCCCCACAGGAGCCCGCCTCCCACCGCCATCCCGGCAACGCACGCGAGCAGCGCGCCCGCGCGGTCCACCGAGCCCGCGCGCGCCGTTGAGAACTGGAGCGCGAGCCAGCTGTGCTCGTGCAGGGCGGGGACGACGAGCACGGCGATCGGCGCGAGCACCATCCCGCCGATCGAGACCTCGTCGGGGATCTCGAAGCAATCGAAGTCGACGAACGTCGCGACGACGAGCCCCGAGATCACGACGGCGCAGACGACCGCGCGAGCCGGCTCGCCGGGAAGGAACTCGCGCGCGACGAGGAGCCACAGGAACGCGTTGAGCGCTTCGACCAGCGGGTACCGCCACGGGATGCGCCAGCCGCACGTTCGGCACCTGCCCCGCTGGACGATCCACGAGACGAGCGGGATGTTCTCGCGCCACGTGAGTGTCGTCCGGCACTTGGGGCAACGCGATCGCCGCGGATGCGAGACGGTCTCGCCCTCGAGCGGCAGCCGGTGGATCGCGACGTTCAAGAACGAGCCGACGAACAGGCCGAACACGGCCGACCAGATCCACCAGAGCTCGCGCGGCACTTCGCTCGGCATCAGCGCACGCTACGCTCCCACCTACTCCCAGAGAAGGCGCACGTAATCCACGAACGGCGGATCCCACGGCGCCGGGGGGCCGGGCACGGCGGGATCGACCTCGAGCGTGATCAAGAGCTGCAACGATCCGGGTTGATCGAAGAGCCGCGGGCTCTCGACCGGCACGAGCCGCTCGTCGGCGATCGCGGTGGCCGTGAGCTCCTGCACGTAGCGCACGCTCCAGCGCCCGCCGCGCGCGTTGCGGCCGGTCTCCGAGCCACGCACTTCCTCGGAGAGCCAGCGGACGACCTCGCCGTGAGGTGGAATCGGACCGGAGAGCACCGCGAGCCTAAGCGGAACCTTGAGCCGATTCGTCAGCGGCGCGTCGATCACGAGCGGCGCCTTGGTTCTCTCGGACGGATCGAGGCTCAGCCCGCCGCCTTCGCCGAGCAGGAAGACGTGCTCCTTCGGCGCCGCGACGGTGCCGGAGACCCGAATCACCCCGCCCGCGCACAGGAGGAGCGGCGTCGTCACCCGCACGGAGCCGTCGATGACGAGATCGCCACCGGCGATCAGCACGGTCCACGTGCGGTTCTCCGCGCCGACCCGCGCGAGCCAGTCGCTGAGCGTCCGACCTCCGTCGAACCCCAGCTGTGGGACGCTCGAAGCCGATCGCACGAGCTCGCCCTGGATCGACATGCGCCCCTGACAGCGCAGGACGACGAGGCCTTCGGCAGGAGAAAGCGTGACGGTCGCGCCTTCCGCGACGTGCACGCGCGTCGCGTGGATGTCGGCGCGCGGCTCGTCGCCAGCGAGCTCGAGATCGCCGTGCGAGCCGTCGCCGGCGGCCGCCGGGTAACGGACCTCGATGCGACCGCTGTCGCTCCAATGCGCCGTGCCGTCGTAGCCGGGCACGGCCACCGGCGAGCGCAGTCGCGTGTCGAGGAAGGCTTCGTGCAAGACACCGCGGCCCAAGTCGACGATCGCTTCCGTGACTCGCACCTTGCACACGGCCGGGTAGCTGAGCGAGGTGCGCGCGCTGAACAGCGCCGGAAGCCCGCTGAAGTCGACCGGCCCGGAGAGCTCGCCGTCGCGCGACGCGCGGAGCGCCAGGACGTACTGCCCTGGCGGGAGCGTCTCCTTCGGCGTGAGCTCGATCAATGCGGCCCGCGGCTGGCGTTCCCAGCTCTCGACCGATGCGCTCGAGCGCCCGGCCGGCAAGCGCG
>CAZQHA010000410.1:0-4149 GCA_964592795.1 uncultured Planctomycetaceae bacterium
TCGCGCGAAGGCGTTCTCGTACGGCGCCGGCGCGTGGTGGTGGGGCGAGAGCTTCGGCAACGGCGCCGAGGCGCAGATCCTCTATCTCGACCACGAAGCGACGGTCGGCGGAGTCACCGACGACCTCGTGACCTGGAACGTGATGGTCGGCGCGCGAGCCGGCTGGCGCGGATTCGGCGATCGCGTCGTCGCGTACGGACGCGGCGGCGCGCTGTGGCGGACGGACAACGGCGACGGATTCACGGCGATCAGCGACGATGGGTTCGGCGTCTACGGGGGCCTGGGGCTCGAGGTGCGCGTCGGATCGCGCTTCGCGATCGCGCCCGAGATGCTGTGGACGTGGGCCGACGTCGCAGAGGAATCGACGCAGACCGCGGCGGGCGTGTCGCTCGTCTTGCGCTTCTGATCGCGGGGGCGCGGCCATGAGAGTCTTCGTCACGGGCGCGACCGGCTACATTGGCTCCGCCGTCGCGTCGGCGTTCTCGCGCGCGGGCCACCACGTCGTCGGGCTCACGCGAGCGGAGGAGCGCGCGCGAGCGCTGGGCGCGCGCGGCGTGGAGCCCATCGTCGGATCGATGGACGCGCCCGACGTCTGGCTCGCCGCGGCGCGCTCGTGCTCTCTCGTGGTGCACTGCGCCGCCGAGTACGGACCGCGCTACATGAAGCTCGACGCCGAGGTCGTCGACACCTTGCGATCGTGCGCCGGACGGGCGGTCGCGCCGCACACGTTCCTCTACACGAGCGGCACCTGGGTCTACGGCGACACGCGCGGCGAGCGCGTGGACGAGACTTCCCCGCTCTCGCCGCCGCCGCTCGTCGCGCCGCGCGTCGAGGTCGAGAAGCGCGTGATCGACAGCAACCGCGATTGGCTGCGCACGCTCGTGATCCGACCCGGATGCGTCTACGGCGGCAGCGGCAGCCTGACCGCGCTGTGGTTCAAGTCGGCCGCGAAGGACGGCGCCGCGCGCCTCGTCGGCGACGGGGCGCAGCGCTGGGCGATGATCCACCTGGAGGACCTGGCGGAGCTGTACGTCCGCGCCGGCGAATCGGGCCTGGGGGGCGAGCTGTTCAACGCGACCGATCGCAGCCGATCGACGGTGCGCGAGTGCGCGGTCGCCGCGAGCCGCGCCGCGGGAGCCGGCGGCAGGATCCTTCCGACGACCGTCGCCGAGGCGTCGAAGTCGCTCGGGCCGGTGGCCGAGTGCTTGGCGTTCGACCAACACGTCGACTCGAGCAAGGCCGAGCGCATGCTCGGCTGGCGACCGCGACACACGGGTTTCGTCGACGAAGTCGAACAGTTACACGCGGCGTGGCGCGAGCTTACGAGCCGTTCGGTACGGTGAGCCGCACGCGCGCGCGTCTCGGGCGCGCGAGAGGTTCTCCATGAAGCGTCTCCTGCTCGCGCTCGCACTGTGCACGGCCTGCTCCTCGACCGACGGCGGAGCTTCCGCGCGGCCCGGCAGCTATCTCGCCGTCCTGAACAAGGCCGACGCGACGCTGTACGTCATCGAGCCGAACTCCGGCCACGTGAAGGACGCCGCGCCGACCGGCCGCGGCCCGCACGAAGCGGCCGCCTCGAACGACGGACGCAAGATCGTCGTCTGCAACTACGGCGACCAGACGCCCGGGAGCACGCTGTCGATCTTCGACACGGTCGACCGGCGCATCGTGGAGACGATCGATCTCTCGCCGCACCAGCGGCCCCACGGCATCGTGTTCCTCGACCGGCGCACGACGGTGCTCGTCACGAGCGAGACGAGCCGCGCGCTGCTCGAGGTCGACATCCAGAAGAAGCGCGTGGTCCGCACGTTCGACACGGGCGCGGAGATCTCGCACATGTTGGACGTCACGCCCGACGGAAAGCGCGCGTTCACGGCGAACATCAAGTCCGGCTCGGTCAGCGCGATCGACCTCGAGAGCGGCAAGCTCTTGCAGGTGATCCCGACCGGGAACGGTCCCGAGGCCATCGACGTGTCCCCCGACGGACGCGAGGTCTGGGTCGGACACAACGGCGACCACAAGATCGTGATCCTCGACGCGGCGAGCCTCGAGAAGGAGGGCGAGCTCCCGTGCGGTCCGCTCCCGATCCGCGTCAAGTTCACGCCCGACGGCAAGCGCGTGCTCGTGTCCTGCGCGGCGTCGGGCGAAGTCGCGGTCATCGACGCGGCCGAGCGGCGCGAGATCGCCCGGATGGCGATGGAGCGCGCGACACCCGCCGATCCCGCCGCGGCGTCGAATCCCGACGCGACGAACCCGGTCCCGGTCGGCCTCTTGATCGATCCGCGCGGGAAGTTCGCGTACGTCGCTCTGCACGCCGCGGGAAAGGTCGCGATCGTGAACCTCGAGACGCTCGCGGTCACGGGGCATTTCGCCGCCGGCAACCAGCCCGATGGGATGGCCTGGGTGTACCGCCGCGAGCGGACGACGTTCGTCGGCGAGGAGCCCGACCGCGACCCGTGGCTGTGATCAGCCGCGCGCGGCGAGCTCGCCGCTGAGGCCGAACGCGCTCGCGCCGCGCACGTCGACGCGCACGGTCGTGCCGAGGAGCTCCGCGCCGCCCGGGAAGCTCACGGCGAGACCGTGCGTCGTGCGGCCGACGAGCGTGCCCTCGTAGCGGTCGGAAGCCGACTCCACGAACACGTCGCGCGCGGCGCCGACGTGCGCGCTCATCCGCGCCAGCCCGATCTCCTCCGCCTTGGCGAGCAGGCGCCGGTTGCGGTCCTTCTTCACCTCGTCCGCGACGTCGTCCTGGAGCGTCTCGGCCGCGGCGGTCGTCGGCCGCGCGTCGTACTTGAAGATGTAGTTCGTGACGAAGCCCTGCTCGGCGAGGAACGCCTCGCTCGCGAGGTAGTCGTCCTCGGACTCGCCCGGGAACCCGACGATCCAGTCGCTCGCGAGCTCGATGTCGGGAACGAGCGCGCGCAGGAGATCGGCGCGCGCGCGGTAGAGGTCGGTCGTGTAGCCGCGCTTCATCGCGCGCAGGACGCGGTCGGAGCCCGATTGCGCCGGCAACGGCAAGTAGCGGTCGACCTTGTCGCAGTCGCGGATCGCCTCGGCGAGCCCGCGCGACACGTACGACGGATGCAGCGTGATCAGCCGGATGCGCGCGAGCCCGTCGATCTCCTGCAGCGCGTAGAGGAGGTCCGCCAGACTCTGGCGACCCTGTCGTCCGCGCCCGCGCGGCTCCCCCGCGGCGGGCGGCGGAAAGTCCTCGCCGTAGCTGTTGACCGTCTGGCCGAGCAACGTGATGGCGCGCGCACCCTGCGAGACGAGCCAGCGCGCTTCGCGCTCGAGGTGCTCGATCGGATAGCTCATCACGCGGCCGCGCACGGCCGGGACGATGCAGAACGTGCAGTTGAGGTCGCAGCCGCGCATGACCGTGAGCCACGCGGAGAGCCCGCCGGCGTAGGGCTCGTCGGAGCGGTCGACCTCGACGCGCTCGTCCATCTCCGTCGCGAGGATGCGCGCGCGAGCGTCCGCGCCGGCCGCGCGGCGCGCGCACACTTCGTCGACGAGGTCGGGCAGACGGTGGAACTGACGCGTGCCCGCGACGATGTCGACGTGGCCCGCGCGAGCGAACACCTCTTGGCCGACGCGCTGCGCCATGCAGCCCATCACGCCGATCACGAGATCGGGACGGGCCGCCTTGGCGCGCTTCAGCTCCCCCACCCACGAGTACGCGCGCTCTTCCGCGTGGTCGCGCACCGAGCACGTGTTGAAGAGGACGACGTCGGCGTCCTCCATCACACCGGTGATCTCGTACCCGCGCCGGCGGAAGCGACCCTCCGCGAGCAGCGAGTCGTACTGGTTCATCTGGCAACCGAACGTGACGACGTGGACGCGCCGGCCGGTGCCGGGCGTCGCGGCGGAGGTCTGGGACTGGTGGCGTGTGAGGGTCATCCGGCGTGAGGGGCCGAGGATTCTGCCAGACAGCCGCGGGAGCGCGAAACGGCGCGATCGGGTGAAACCGGATCCGCGCGCGGCGGGTCCTGCGGGCGCCATGTCCGACGATCCCTACTGGCTCGCGACGCACTCGATCCCCGCCGGAGAAACGCGCACGTTCCAGGAGCTGGCGGGGCTCGCCGGCCGTCCGCGCGCGGCGCGCGCCGCGGGCCGGGCGATCGCGAGCTGTCCCCTGGCCGCCAGCGT
>CAZQHA010000411.1:0-4148 GCA_964592795.1 uncultured Planctomycetaceae bacterium
TGGTTCCCGAAGAACCGCGAGATCCAGCGCTACTTCGCGCGCGATTTCGACTACGACCTCGATTCGGACGTCGAGCATCCGCCGGCGACCTGCATGCTGATGCGGCGCAAGGCCCTGAAGAAGTCGAAGCCGCTGGACGAGAACCTGTGGCTCTTCTTCAACGACGTCGACTTGTGCAAGCGGCTGTGGCAGGCGGGTTGGCGGATCGCGTACCTGGCGGGCGCGAAGGTCGTCCACTACGGCGGCATGAGCACGCGGCAGTTCCAGAACTTCGCGCCCGAGTGGCACAAGAACCGGCTCGCGTACTACCGCAAGCACTACGGCCGCGCGGGCGGCTGGTTCGTCAAGGCGTGCGTCGGCTGGACGTTCGCGGACCACTGCGTGCGCGAGTTCTGGCGCCGAGCCCACGGGCTCGACGAGCGCTCGCTCCTGCCCGCGTGGCACACGTTCAGCGTGTTCTGGAGGCACTGACGTTGATCGCGCCGCGCGCGGATCGGAAGATCCGCGAATGAGCGCAGCCTCCGTGGGAACCGTGCGCGAGGAGATCCTCGCTCCGATTCGCCGCACGCTCGCTTGGCTCGCGTCGCTGCGCGATTCGACGGGGCGCATCTGGTGCCCCGAGCACGCGATCGAGCACACCGGCAAGAGCGCGTGCGCGATCGTGACCGCGTGCGAGCTCTCGAAGCTCGATCCGTCGGGGGACTCGCAGTGGCTGCGCGCGCTCGCGGTCCAGCAGGCCGAACGGCTCGTCGCGAACCTGGTGCGCGAAGGGACGAGCCCCTGCCACACGTTCCGCCCGGGACGTCACGATCCGTTCAACTGCTCGAACAGCGTGATCGACGGCGGCGCGGCGAGCGACGCGCTCGCGCACCTCGTCACCGAGCTGGGCGCGGAGCTCGATCCCGATCGCGCGCGCGCGTTCCGCGACGCGAGCCTCCTGCACGCGCGGACGTACCTGCGCTACGCGGTGCTCGACAAGGGCGTGCCGGCGCAGCGCGCGTGGGGTCTCACGGGGCTCGCCGGCGCGCACGCGCTCGCGCAGGACGCCGACCTCGAACGTGCCGCGCTCGATGCCGTCGCGCTGCTCGAGAAGATCCAGCACGGCGACGGCAGCTATCCCTACCACCCGATCGAGTGGGGGGCGGAGCACCCCGGCTCGAGCGACGTGTCATCCTTTTATCAGTCGCGCGTCACCGGCTTCGTGCTCTACGCGCTCGAGCGCCTGGGGCTCGATCCGCGCGACGCGCGCTTTCGCGCGCCGCTCGAGCGTGGACTGGACTTCCTCGTCGCGCTCGCCGGTCCCGACGGGATCAAGTGCGGCCTCGTCGAGGCGAAGCCCTGGTATTGGGGCGCGACGTACGAGGTCGCGTCGCACCCGTTCGACGTGCACGCCCTCGCGACGGGTTGGCGCTGGTATCGCAAGCCCGAGTATGCGCGCGCGGCGTCCGCGGCGTTTCGCGCGTGGGTCGAGCACCTCGAGCCGGGCGGCGCTCCGGCGAGCCATCGCCCCGGCGCGCATGCCGAGCGCAGCTACCAGTGCCCGCTGTTCTGGGCCGCGCACGCGTCGTGGCTGGCGCGCGCCGCGCGCGATCTCGACGCGATCGAGAGCGTGCGGGCGGAGCCGCCGCTCGGAGCTCCGAGCGTTCGCTGGTTCCCCGACGCGCAGCTTGCGCGCCTCGAGAACGCGAACGTCGTCGCGTGGGTGCGCGGAGCGCGACCGGCGGTCAACGTGCACCACGGCAGCCCGCACGGAGCGGGTCTCCTGCGGGTGTACGACAAGCGCGCGCGGCGCGATCTCCTCGAGCGCGTGCGGTTCGCCGCCGCGAACGAGGGCGAGTGGTCCGCGGAGTCCGGGTCCGGCTCGCTCGCGCGCGGCTGGCGATCGGGAATCCGCGAGGTGAGGTTCTCGCTCTGGCTGTCGCGCGTGCACGCGCGCGCGCACCGCACGGGCGATGCGATCGCCGCACCGGTCCGCGCGCTCAGGCGCGG
The DNA here is from genome assembly GCA_964592795.1 of uncultured Planctomycetaceae bacterium. Lineage (GTDB taxonomy): Bacteria > Planctomycetota > UBA1135 > UBA1135 > JANLUN01. Next base: position 1,990 of record CAZQHA010000411.1, read on the forward strand.
CGTGCTCGCCTTCGGCTCGCGCGAGGTCTCGAGCGTGTTCGACCTCGCGCCGCAGGTCGACGTGCAACGCGACGGCGTCGAGCTGTCGGGCGCCCTCGCGCACCGCGACGGAACCCGCGCCGAGGGCAGCCGGGTGCGGCGCCGGTTCCGCGTCGACGAGACCTCGCTCCACGTGGAGGACGAAGTCGTCTCGCCCGGCGGCGCACGCGGCGTGCGGTACTCTTTGCCGGCCGCCGCGCGCGACGCCGAATCGACGGCCAGCGTCGTCCGCTACCGGCTCGGTGGGTAGGATCCGCGTCCTTGGAAGTGACCTCGAAGAGCTCTTGGAAGGCGACGCTCGCTTCCGGACTCGTCGCCGGCGCCGCCTGTGCGCTCGCGTTCGGGGTCATCGACGGCGTGGTCGCGGCCGCCGTCTCGGACGCCGAGCTCACCGTCGCGACCTGGATCGGCTGCGTGGCCGCGGCGGTCGCGACGTACAGCGCCCTGTGGCTCCCCATCGCGGTCGTCGTCGCTCTCGCCCTCCATCCGCTGCTCGCGCGCAAGAGCGCGCTCGACGCGCGCGTCCACCTGCTGCGGATCGGGCTCGCGATCGGAATCTTCTGCGAGATCTATTGGTGGACGCGGCCCTACGTGTTCTACGGCCACTCGTCGCGCTCGCCCGAGCGACTGATCGCGGCGCTCGTGATGCTGTGCGTCGCGTTCGTCGTCGCGGGGTTCATCGCCAGGCTCGCGGCGGCGTCGAGCCGCCGGGTCGTCGTCCCCTGGGGCCTCATGTGCGCCGGCGGCGCGGCGTTCATCGCCGTGCAGAGCAACGCCGCCGCGGAGCGCGGGCGAATCCACGACGGCAACCGCGCGCTGCCGAACATCGTGCTCGTGATCGTCGACGCGCTGCGGCAGGACGTGCTCGGATGCTACGGCCACCCCACGGTCAAGACGCCCGCGATGGACGCGCTCGCGGCCGAGGGCATCCTGTTCGAGAACGCGTTCGTGCAGGTGCCGTTCACCTGGCCGAGCTTCGGATCGCTCCTCACCGGCAAGTACCCGCGCCGTCACGGGCTGATCAAGATGGCCCCGGGAGAGCGCATGGAGCCGAACATCACGCTGCCGCGGCACCTCAAGTCCGCGGCGAAGCGCGACGGATCGAAGCTCGGCGAGAACGACTACGTCAACGCGACGTTCCACACCGGGACGCTGTCGGAGAGCTCGGGCCTGCTGCGCGGCTTCGACATGCGCTTCGAGGCGACCGCGGGGCACGAGCTCGTCGTGCTCGACGATCCCTGGAGCGTCGTGCGCGCGCACCTCTTGCTCTCGATCTTCCGCCAGAAGATCCGCCAGGGCTTCGATTCGGGCATCGTCGCGACCGCCGCGCGCGAGTGGATCGACGATCACAAGGACAAGCGCTTCTTCACGATGGTGCACCTGTACTCGACGCACACGCCGTACGACCCGCCGCGCGAGTTCAAGGAGATGTACGTCGATCCGGCGTACAACGGGCCGTTCCAAGTGTTCTACGCCCATCATCGCGAGCAGATCGAGCAGGGCGAGTACGAGCCGACGGGCGCCGACATCGCGCAGATCCGGGCACTCTACTATGGCGGCGTGACGCAGGCCGATCGGTTGATCGCCGACATCGTCGCGGACCTCGAGCGCCACGGCATCCGCGACGACACGCTCGTGATCGTGACGTCCGACCACGGCGAGTCTCTCGGTGAGCAAGGCCTGTGGGAGCACAACCACATGGTGAACACGAACCTGCGCGTGCCGCTCCTCATGTCGTGGCCGAAGGGATTGCCGTCCGGCGTGCGCGTCGCGGCGCGCGTCGACGAGATCGACGTCCTGCCGACGGTGTGCGACGCCCTGGGTCTCGAGCTGCCGAGCGAGCCGGGCGAGCGTGGCAAGGTCGACGGCGCGAGCCTGATGCCGCTGGTGCGCGGCGGGGAGGCCGTGAGCGTGCGGCCGTACTCCTTCGCCGAGAACGGGCGGTTCGCGGCGATCCAGGACGACAAGGTGAAGCTCGTCGTGCTGCGCGGAATGCTCAAGGCGCAGACGATCGAGAGCGCGCACGAGTGCTGGGTCAGATCGCTCTCGAACCCCAGCGGGATGCCGCGCTTCTACGACCTCACGATCGATCCGCACGAGGAGAAGAACCTGATCGAGGC
>CAZQHA010000412.1:0-4134 GCA_964592795.1 uncultured Planctomycetaceae bacterium
GGGGAGCTCGCCTCGATCGAGCGTCCGCTGAGCGGCAGCGGGCCTTGGGATCTGGCTCCGGACCTGCGTGTCATCGGCACGCCGGGGCACACGAGAGGTCACACGGTCCTCCTGTTCCGAAACGAGTTCCTCTTCACGGGCGATCACCTGTACTCGAACGGGAGAGCGCTCTCCGCGAGCCGCGCGTACAACTGGTACTCGTGGCCGCAGCAGCTCGAGTCCATCGAGAAGCTGATGCACGAGTCGTTCTCCTGGGTCCTCCCGGGGCACGGAAACCGATTCCACGCGGATCCGGACTCGATGCGCGACGCGATTCGGGCGGCGCTGATTCGACTGCGCGCGATGGCGTGAGGCCGTAGCGGCCGCGTGTTCGCGCGCGCACGTCGACGCGCACGCGTACGAATCACCACGGTCGGTGCAATTCCACCGTCCGCCGGGCCGCGCAAGATCCGGGACCGCACCCGCGAGTCTCGATGCCGTTCACGTACTTGAAGGGCAGGTCGTGGCGCGTGCGGCTCCTCTTCGTCGGTGTGCCGATGCTCATTCTGTTGCTGATCGCGCTCCTCGCGACTCGCATCTAGAGGACCTCGCGCACCCGCGCGCCGGCTACCGATGGCGAGCCACGTTCGAGCGGCGTAACGTGACGGCGTCCGCCGGCTCCCGGCGGTTCGACACGTGGCTCGCACGCCCAGATCGAAAGCGACGAAGATCCTGGCCGGCATCGCCGCCGTGCTCGCGTTGCTCTGGCTGCTGAACCTCCCGTTCTATTCCGGCTCCAAGCTCGGTGCTGGAATGTCGTGGCGGATGGAGCACGGCCGACTGACGGTGCGGCGATCGACATCGGCGCCGTCCACTTCGAGCTTCTACATCGCGAACAACTCCGAGGGGATGCGCTGGTCACCCCAGTTCCGCGCCGGCGACTGGGGGCATTGGTCGGTGACGTTGCCACTCTGGATCGGCTTCGTCATGTGCGTCGGCGGCTGCGTGTGGATCGAGACACGGAGACGGTGAACCCGCTTCACGATGCATCGGCTACGGCGACGCCGCTCCCGGCGGGACGCGTGTCGAACGCTGAAGCCGTTGAGCGCAATGTCACGGTGACGGTGAATCGCCCAGCGAGCCGACGCTGCACACTCGAGGCATGTGCTTAGAATGCGCGCGTGACGAAACGAGACGCCGGATCACGAATGCGCGAGGAGGAGATCGAGCTACCGTTGCGCGTCACGCTGCGCCGGCCGCCGCAGGGTGTGCTCTTCTGCGTGCAGGGCAAGCCGGGCGAATACTTGCATTCGAGACGCTCGACCGGCGCCGACATCGAGCTCGGATGCGAGGTGCGAGCGAGCGGCGATCCGCCGCGGTTGCTGGGCGCCGTAGCGCAGGGGCCGCCCGCGCAGCGCTTCGTGTACGTCTGCTCCGGAACGTACGCCGGCGAGAAGGACACGTGCTGGGCGCGCCGTGCAAAGGTCCCGCTGGCAGGGATCTCGGCCGAGCTCCTCGCGAAGCGAAAGTCCGGCCGGAGGCTCACCGCCGAGATCGAAGGCACGGCGCGCGACGGCGGGCCCGCATGCGCGTCGGTGCCGCTGCTCGGCGACGGCTGGCGGTGGAGGCGGTGACGGCTTGCCTTCCGGTCTCCGGAGGCTATCCTTTGCCCCCTCTCCGACACGGACGCGGCTGTAGCTCAGTGGTAGAGCGCAACCTTGCCAAGGTTGATGTCGAGGGTTCAAGTCCCTTCAGCCGCTCCACTTTTCGCCTTCGCGAAGTGGCCCTAGCGGCCGTTTCCTTGCAGGTTCGCGCGAACCTTGCGGCGTTGTCGAGCTGATCGATTCGGCTCGCGATCCGTCGCGTTCAGGCAATCGCGGAAAAGAGGTAATAAACGCGGGGCAGAAGTACGGCACCAAGTTGGCACATCCTGTCCTTCGCTCGAATGCAAAGTCGTTGAGGACCCTCGCACTCCCGATCGGCGATGGGTACGGAACTCGTCGGCATCAACGCGCTATGATGCGCGCGCCCGAGGTCACCGGCCTGTGGGAATGCTGCTCAGCGGACTTGGAGGGAGCGCCGCGGCGAAGCTCGCATGGAGCGGCGTCATCACATCGATCCAGCCGCGCATACGACTCCTCCGCTCGTACGACCAGCGCGAGCACTCGTACCAGGGTTACGTGCTCCGGGTCCAAGGCACGATCGAATCGCAGACGCGCGAGTTCGTGGTGGCCGTCGGCGAGGGCGCGCACCAGAAGCATGAGTTCCGGCTCGGCGACCGCGTGAGCGGTGAAGGTGTGCGCGTCTCGGACCCGCGCATCGAGACGGCCGAGCTCTACAAGATCAGCAAGCTCAAGCTGCTCGACCGACGCGACCCACCCAATCACGATCCGCCTCCGTGGCACGGCGTGCCGCCATCGCTCCCGACATACCGCGCTCGCGGCCATCGACGGCTGGATTCGCGCACGTACGAAGGCAAGTGCTCCCAGTGCATCTGGGGCTGCCGAATGGCGGTGGAGATGATCGTCGACCAATGGAACCCGACGAATCGGCGGTATCGAACCGAGACGTTCTGCTACGGGCCGCTCTCGTGCTCGCTCTACCGCGCCGGACCGACACGAAAGGTCCCAGGCCGACGCGGCATGTCGTACACGGAGGAGAGCTGGGTCGACGACGAAGACACCAATCACCGCGCGCCGGATGAATAGGCGTTGCGGCTGAGGCTCGACACGCTGAGGCGCGTGGCGAGGTGTTCGCCGTCGCGTTCACGTCGCCTGATTGTGCGTCAGACGGGCACGACGCGATCGTCGAGATGTGCCATTGGCCCGCGCGCAGGACTCGCCAGCGTCGACGCGATCGCATCCCAGAACTCGCAACGTGCCTGCAATGCCAGGCGCGCGCCGCGCTGGACCTCCTGCCAGGCTCGCGCATCGTCGCCGCACACCGATGCAACGAGATTCGCCGCCATCGGGCCGTGCTTCTCCCCATCGAGATGCACATGCCGTTCCAGATAGTTGAGGAGAAGCGACAGCCGGTCGTTCGAGTGCCTCGACATGTCCGCGACGACCCGCACGAACATGTCCGGGATGATGTCCTCGCGTCCCAACGCGAACGCGCCTGCGATCCGTGGGATCGATTTGGACTCGATCACGTCGAAGGTGCTCTCCACGAATCGCCGCACGGAATCTGGGACGGCGGCGCGGAGCAGCGCGGTACGGACGCCCGCTCCGGTCGCAAGCTGCCCCAGGAACGAGTCGACGCCGCTCGCGTTCGCGTTGCACTGCGCCATGGCCGCGCGGTAGAGCTCGAAGTGGCTCGCAAAGCCGCCGCCGACGTCCTCGTCGGACTCCTCGGCCAGGACGATCTCGTTGATCAGGCGGCGCGCGGTTCGATCGCCCCGGGGCATCCACGGCATGTCCACGCAGGTGAAGTGGCGCTGCATCGACTTCAGCAGCGACATGAAGTCCCACACCGCGAAGACGTGGCGCTCCATGAAGCCGCGCACGGCGTCCAGCGTCGTGAGCTCGCCATAGAGGGGATGGCTCACGAGCGCGGCACGCTCAGTTGCAAGCTCGTGGCGGAGTTCTTCGAATCGGGGAGAGAGCCGCATCCGCTCGATGCTGGGCGATTCACGCAGCACAGTCCAGCGTGCACCGCGCGCGGGAGTGAGTCTCGCCCTCGGTCGCTGCGGAAAGGCCAGCTCCTAGCCTGAGTTCGGCATTTTGCGCATGTCAGCAGATACCGCGCTTGAGCGCGTACGCGGCGAGGCTACGAGAGGGCGGACCACGATCGGTAACACGAACGAGGTCCGGAAGCGCGATCGACGACCACTTCGGTGGACCAATCGATCGCGCTTCGACTTGCTCCGGAGCGGCGCTTCTGCATCGCTGCGGCACCACGGTGATAGTGAGCCGACCAGCCGTACCGAGACGTTTCGCGTCAGAAGTTCACGCTTGAGTTGGCCGCCCGGTATATTCTCACATCACGGAATCCGGGCCAGTACAGTCTGCGCGCGAGAAGTCGCTCCGGTTGTCCTGCGATTGGTCTGACACTACGATAGTCAGTTTCTGTACCACCGAGCGTTCGTAGCGGCCAACGTCTCTCCCGCCCCACGGTTTCTCTGGACACCCCACAGTCGTTCGCTCTCATGAGCAC
>CAZQHA010000413.1:0-4127 GCA_964592795.1 uncultured Planctomycetaceae bacterium
GACTGGGTGGTCGACGACTACTGGGTGACCGGCGTGCATCGCTCCCATACAGCCGCGAGAACAGGACGAGCTCACCATAGAACGCTTCACCACATCGATAACAACGTACAGTCCCTGTGCGGAGCTGGCCGGACCGCGACGATCCTCCACCGTGCCCAGCGTGGCGGCCGGCCGTTCTGCCGAATTACGGGCGTTGGACTCTGGCATGAAGACGACGACGCTCTGTTGACAGCAATGCTCGAACCCGAGTTCGACGAGACGCCGAACAATCCCTATCGACTGTCACAGCGATTGGGATCCTCGGCTAACGGAAGCACTGCGCGAAGTAGACTCGTGAACTTGGCGGCGGACATTCGCAAGGACTACAAGTCTGCTGTCTTTGGAACCAGTCGAATGATCCGCATTTATCAAAACACGGGCAAAGAGATCGAGTTGCTCGAGCGGGTCGACTGGGAGTTACCTCCCTTGCATGTGGACGCTGGTGAGCCGTTTTGCTTGACGCGGGAGTCGTCGCTTGAGCATCTTGCTGCCGCGATAGGGAACGAAGAGTTCACCGCAGTGGTGCTAAAGGACTTGGGCAAGGGAGTTGTCTGCGATGCGGTGGTTGAATGGCTTAGCCGGAAGTTTCCAGACATTCCCTGGTACGTTTCGACGAAGAACTGGATGCCCGCGCGGCTACTCGACAAACTCAACTCCGTCAATCTGCGCCTATTCCTGATTCCCCAGGTCGCGGCCCAAACGGCGATTCGAAACGGCGAGCTCAGTCGCTGGATCGTGCAGTCAAGTCCGTCGTCACTCGCCGTTCCGTCGGCCGAGGCTCACAGGTTGATGAAGGCGATCCAGGATCGCTGCGGTCGCGTTGGAACTGTCGTCGCCGCGCTGCCGCGTGGTCTCGACATCGTGGCGATGGAGCACTCATCGGGCGACTCGTACGCCGGGCTCGTTGGTTCCAAGCTTGAAGACTCAGGCACGGCGGTCGAGGTCGCCATGGCGAGTGTCTTCATGCCTACTCTCGCGGCCCTGAGCCTTGCCAAGCGAGAGATCTCATTCGTGGACTTGATCCAGCGCTCTGCGGCATTCACGCACAAGTGGATGCAGACGGCAGCCAAACGAATCATGCCCGGAGATGACATCTCATTGATTGACGAGTGCGTGTGTGTTGACGAAGCAGCCGCATCGGATTCGTTGTTGCGGGCGGGATGGAACAAACTTGCCTCTTGGGACGCAGCCGGCCGCGACTGGGATACGTCGATGTCACGTGACGATGTGTGCGTCGTGCGCGAAGGAGGCACTCCACGAATCGAACTTTGGCGTTCAATGATTGAAGTGCCCGGCTACGTGTGCTGTGTCGATTCAAAGCGTAGTGTGCTGCGACGGTTGATGACCGAACTCGGACGGTTCGTGGAAGGGAATAGCGCCGCGCAGCTCAGCGTGTTGATCACAGCACCTCCCGGCTCTGGAAAAACTCGTCTCATTGGAGGACTGGCGGCCGCAAACAACATGCGGCTCGTTGAGTTCAACATCACCCAGATGACCTCAAGGGACGACTTATTGTCGTGTTTCGACAAGATCGTCACGACTCAAGCTGAGCACCGCACTCGCCGCGTGCTCGTATTTGTAGATGAGATCAATGCTGGTTTGGAAGGGAACCACGTGTACGACGCGTTTCTAGCTCCGCTCGAAGAAGGTTCATACGTTCGTGCGGACAAGAAGTTCCGCATCGGCCCCTGCGCGTGGATATTCGCGGGAACCGAGACGCCAAGCACAAGCGTGGCTGGAGAACTGCGCAAACAGGAGAAGGCCAGCGACTTTGAATCGCGACTTACTGTGGGACACCTCGATCTAACACCGACTGAGGACACGTCTGCCGAAGACAAAGCGATCGCTGTCGAGCGCGTGTACCTCGGCGTGGCGATACTAAAAGGTGAGTTTCCAGACGTGCGTGAAGTGTCGACCAAGGTGTTGGAACTATTCGCGAAGTTGCCCCGACGCTTCGCAGTGCGAGAGCTGCGGAATCTGGTCAGAGCGTTCGTCGACGTGCAGTATGGGAAGGTTCACGGCGGGAACGTGCCAATTGACAAACTCGCGACGATTCAAAAGTCCGCCCGGGAGCAGAAGGACTACGAGTTCGACCGCGGGGCGTGGCAGAAACTGAGGGACGACGAGTACGTGACAATCGTCGGATAATGGATGGCACGTCTTGCAGACGCCGGACCGAGGCGCGGTGCACGACCTGGTCGACTTGCTTCTCCCCAGCCGTGCCTGAACGATCGTCATGTGTTCGGCGAGCCCCGACCCGACTATCGATGCACGAGCTCCTTCTCCATCTTCTCGCTGTACTTGCCGCTGCGCGCCGCGCCGTTCATCTTCGCGCGGTTGAAGAAGGCCTTCTGTCCCGCGGCGACGTTTTTCGGATCGCCCTTCCACGCCTTGAGCGCTTCGTCCTGCAGCGCGCGGCCGTACGAGAACGACAGCTGCCAGGGATGCGGCCCCTTCGCGTTCATCGCCGAGAGGTGCGCGGTCGCCTGCGCCGCGGTTTGCCCGCCGGACAGGAACACGATGCCCGGGACCGCGGCCGGGACGGTGTTGTAGAAGCAACGCAGCGTCTCGCTCGCAACTTGGTCGACGCTGGCCTGCGTCTTCGCGAGCTTGCCCGCGATCACCATGTTGGGCTTGAGCAGCATCCCTTCGAACAACACGCCGTGCGCGCGCAGCGCGCGGAAGACCTCGACGAGCGTCGCCTCGGTGACCTCGTAGCAGCGCTCGATCGAGTTGCTCCAGTCCATCAGCACTTCGGGCTCGACGATCGGGACGATGCCTTGCTCCTGGCACAGCGCGGCGTAGACCGCGAGCGCGTGCGCGTTGTCGACGAGGCAGTGGTGCGTCGGGATCTTCTCGCCGATCGTGATCACCCCGCGCCACTTCGCGAAGCGCGCGCCGAGCGCCTTGTACCCGGCCAGGCGCTCGCGCAAGCCGTCGAGTCCCTGCGTGCGCTTCTCTTCGGGCGAGCCGGGCAGCGCCACCCCGCCGGTGTCGACCTTGATGCCCGGGATGATGCCGTTCTTCGCGAGGAGCTTCGGGAACGGCGTGCCGTCGCGGCCCTTTTGCTTGATCGTCTCGTCGTACAGGATCACGCCGCTGATGAACTCGCCGACTCCGGGCGTCGTGAAGAGCATGTCGCGGTAATCGCGCCGGTGCTCCTCGGTGTTCTCGACGGCGATCGACTTGAGTCGCTTCTCGATCGTCCCGGTCGATTCGTCGGCGGCCAGGATGCCCTTGCCGGGTGCGACGAGCTCCTTCGCGGTCTTCTGGAGTTCTTGTGCGGACATGGAGGTCTCCTCGTTGTGGTCGTGGGGGTGGTGGGGGCCGTGATTTCAGCGTTTGGGCGGCGACTTTCCACCGTCGAGGCGCTCGTACGCGCCGAATTCCTGGAGGACGCCGAGCAGGGTCGCGCGGACGCGGGCGGCGTCCGCGTCGAGCGTCGCGCGCCGCGTCTGGCCGGCGCGGAAGAGCTTGGCGTCGCTGCGGCAGCGCTTCGCCCAGTCGGTGAGGAACTTCTCCCACTTCGTTGGCGCGGGCAGCTCCTTCACGAGCGTCTCCGGCGTCGAGCGGTGCTTCTCCCACAGCGCGTGGAGGTTGTCGAGCTGCGGCGCGTACCCGTCGCGCATGGCGCTCGAGCCGACGAGGTAAGCGCGCGCGAGCGCATGGCGCAGGCCGCGATGTCGGTGCGCGGACTTGTAGAGATCGCCGATCTTGCCGTACAGCTCGTCGTGGTCCGACGGCGACACCGGCGCGATCCACGTCTTCCAGTCGTCGAGCACGGTGTGCACGATCCCGAGCGTGTCGACGTCGGGCATCTCGATCTCGGCGCCCGACGCCCACGCGTCGTACAGCGTGACGCCGGTGTAGACCGTGCCGTTGCGGTCCGTGTACGCGTGGCCGAACGCCGCCAGCACCTTCTGCTGGCTGCCGTCGTCGAGCGCGCGCTCGACCAGCGCGGCGCACAAGTCGAGGCCGGGCGGGATCCCCGCCAGCCCGTTCTCGAAGATCCGCGCCGCGTCCTTCAGCGCCGGGCCGTGCCGCAGCTCGCGCGTCGCGTAGTCGTACGTCCACGCGCTCTCGTATCC
>CAZQHA010000414.1:0-4127 GCA_964592795.1 uncultured Planctomycetaceae bacterium
CTTGCCGATGTCGTGCACGTCGCCGCGGCCGAACAGGTCGCCGACGACCTTCATGCCGGCGAGCAGATCGACATTGATGATGTCGAGCGGCTTCTTCGACTGCATCGCCAGCGCGAGGTCGTCCTCGAGCCCGGGCTTCTCGCCTTCGACGATGCGCCACTTCAGGCGCTCGAAGACGTCGGTCGGCACGACGCGCGCCGCCTTCTTCTTCACGTCGACGCCCTCGAAGAGCTTCAGGAACTCCTGGAGCGGGTCGTAGCCGTCGCGGCGGCGATCGAAGATCAAGACCTCCGCGACCTCGCGCGCCTTCGGATCGATGCGGTGCAGAGGCTCGATGCGCGCCGAGTGCAGGATCGCGGCGGTCAGCCCCGCATCGGTCGCGTGGTGCAGGTACACCGAGTTGAGCACGTGTCGCGCGGCCGGGTTGAGGCCGAACGAGATGTTCGAGAGACCGAGCAACAAGCCGACGCCGGGCAGCTCCGCGCGGACCTGTCGAATGCCTTCGAGCGTCTCGAGCCCGAGCCTGCGGTCATCCTCGTTGCCGGTGCAGATCGTGAACGTCAGGACGTCGAAGAGAAGGTCCTCCGGTCGGAGCCCGAAGTCCTCCGTGCAGATCTTGTAGAGCCGGCGCGCGATCCGGAGCTTGTCCGCCGCCGTCTTCGCCATGCCCTTCTCGTCGATCGTGAGCGCGATCACCGCCGCGCCGTGCTCCTTGACCATCGGGAGCACCTTCTCGCAGCGCTCGAGCCCGTCCTCGAGGTTGACGGAGTTGATGATCGAGCGGCCGCCGCACAGCTCGAGCGACGCTTGGATCACCGGCGCCTCGGTGCTGTCGATCATCAAGGGGCACGGCACGTCCGATCGGTAGCGCGTGATCACGCGCGTCATGTCGTCGACCTCGTCGCGGCCGACGTACGCGGTGCACACATCCAACACATGGGATCCGTCGCGCACCTGCTCGCGGCCCATCGCGACCATCGCCTCGATGTTCCCGTCGATCAGGTGCTGCTTGAACGCCTTGCTGCCGTTGCTGTTCGAGCGCTCGCCCACGAACAGGATCGAGTTGTCCTGCACGAGCGGCACGGCCGAGTAGATGCTCGTCACCTGCGCGACGTGCGCGGGCTTGCGCGGCTTGGGCGCGCGCACTCCCAGGCGCCGCGAGACCGCCGCCATGTGCGCCGGCGTCGTCCCGCAGCAGCCGCCGATGATGTTCATCCCGTCCTCGTCGACGAATCGCAGGAGCCAGTCGGCGAGCTCCTCGGGCGTCAGCGGATAGAACGGCTTGCCGTCGACGAGCTGCGGCAACCCCGCGTTCGGATACACCATCACGCGCTTGCGGCACGTCTGTCCGAGCAAGCGCACGTGCTCGCCCATCTCGCGCGGACCGGTCGCGCAGTTGATGCCGATCGCGTCGATCGGGTAGGGATCCAGGAGCGCGATCGCGGCCGCCATCTCGGTGCCGACGAGCATCGTGCCGGTCACCTCCATCGTGACGCTGACGAAGATCGGCACGTCGACGCCGGCTTCGCTGCGCGCGGTCAACGCCGCGTTGATCGCGGCCTTGGCCTGCAGCGGGTCCTGGCACGTCTCGATCAGGAATCCGTCGACGCCGCCCTCGAGCAAGCCGCGCGACTGCTCGGTGTACGAGGCCTTCAATGCGGCGTACGTCGCGTGGCCGAGGGTCGCCAGCTTCGTCCCCGGTCCCATCGAGCCGAGCACGAAGCGCGGCTTCTCGTCGCTCGAGTGCTTCTCGCACGCCGCGCGCGCGATCCGCGCCGCATTCCGGTTGATCTCCCGCGCTCGCTCCGCGAGGCCGAACTCGGTCAAGACGTGCGGCATGCCGCCGAACGTGTTGGTCTCGATGATGTCGCAGCCGGCCTCGAGGTACGCCTCGTGGATCTTCTGGATGACGTCCGGCCGCGTCGTGTTGACGAACTCGCAGCAGTTCTCGTGGCCGTGGTAGTCGCGCTCGAGATCGAGGTTCGCGACGTGGATCTGCGTGCCCATCGCGCCGTCGAGCACGAGCACGCGCTCCGAAAGCGCAGCCCGCAGGGAGGAGTTCATGACGGCTTACCGGCTGGGGCGGACGCCCGTCGCGACGAGCGTCATGAAGTGCGGGGGCTGCGGATCGCGCGCGGCGCGCTGCAAGTAGAGGCGCTCGAATCCCGCGGCGGTGAGCAAGCCCTCGAGCTGCGCTTCCGCGAACCCGAGGTGGACGTGCTGGAGCTGGTCGCGCACCCATTCCTCGGTGTGCGCGAGCAGGTCGATGACGAGCAGCCGCCCGCCGGGGATCAAAATGCGCTTCGCCTCCGCGAGCGCCTTGGCCGGCTGCACCGCGTGGTGCAGCGCCTGGCTCATGACGACGACGTCGAACGTCGAATCGGGGAGCGGCAGGTCCTCGATCTCGCCTTCGACGAGCTCGATGTTGGTGATGCCTTGTGCCGTCGCTCGCGTGCGGAGCTGACTGAGCATCTCCTTGCTGATGTCGACGGCAGTTACTTGCTCCGCGACTTCGGCGAGCATCAACGTGAGGAGCCCGTCACCGATGCCCAGGTCCGCGTACCGCGCGCGCGGCAGCAATCGGAGCAGCGCGCGCGAGAGTCCCTCCCACGTGCGGCCGGGCAGGATCTGCTCGCCGAACGCCGCGGCGACGCGGTCGAAGTACGCGCGCGACTCGAGCTTGCGCCGCTCGCGCAGCGATTCGAGTCCGGCGAGGTCGGCTTGGAACTCCGGGCTCGCGCGGTTCTCGACGAGCACGTTCTCCCACAAGCCCGCCGCAGGTCCGGGCGCGATGTGGTAGAGGCTCTTGCGACCGTGACGGCGATCGACGACGAGCCCGACTTCCTTCAGCAGGGCGAGGTGCGTCGAGACGCGGCTCTGCCCCATGTTGAGGATCTCCATCAGGTCGGTGCCCGAGAGCTCCTCCTGCGCGAGGAGGTGGAGGATGCGCAGGCGCGTTTCGTCCGCGAGGGCTTTCAGCAGCCGCGAGGTGCCAGTCAGACCAATCATGGAATTCGGATGGAATGATATCGGCTTTGGGCCGGATTGTCAGGAGTCTAGGACGGGAGCGCAGGTTCGTGAGAGTCGAGCTGGCCGGGTCGAGCGCCTCAGTGAGGCTTGCCGAGGAGCGACCGCTCCATCGCGCCCTGACCTGCGCCGTGGTCGTAGGTCGAAGCTCGCTGCGGGTGGATCTTGAAGTCGCCGTAGCAGAGGAGCCGCAGGATCGCGTCGGGTCGCAGGTGCCAACTCGCCCAGCCGAGCGGCGAATCGCCGTGCGCGTCCTTCGCGTCGATGCGCCCGCCGGCGTCGATCAGCATCCGGACGACGCTCTCCGGCGCGAACGCCGCCGCGCGGTGCAGCGGCGTCTCACCCATCTTGCGGGCGTCGCGCATGAACGCACCGGTCTCCACGGAACTCTGGGTCGCTCGATTCGGATCGGCGCCGGCCGCGAGCAGGACCTGCACGACGAGTTCGTACGTCGGCCGATTCGCCTTCGAAAGCGCTGCGTGCAGAGGGGTCTCGCCCGTGTCCGGGAGCGCGCCGTTCACGTCGGCGCCGCTCTCGATCAAGAACTGGCACAAGCGCCAGTGGCCGTGGAACGCGGCGGCGTTGAGGCCGAGGTCGTCGCCGAGCGCTTCGAGCGACGCGCCGCGCGAAAGCAGGAAGCGCAGCGCGCTCACGTCGCCGTAGTACGAGCACCACCGCACGAGCGACACGCCGCGCGCATCGGTCGACGTCGCCGAGTGTCCCGCGCCGACGTACTCGAACACGAGGTCCGTGCGTCCGTCGGCGATCCGATCGAGCATCGTCTGCGTCATTGCGTTCCTCTCGTGATCATGCTCGCGAGTCGCCCGCGCTGTGTCGATCGGGTATAAGTCCGCGCGACGCCGTGACCGCCGCCCCCCGCGAATCCGTCGCCGAGTTCACGTTCAAGGCCGTCGTCGCGGGCATCGTGCTCGGCCTCGTCTTCGGCGCGGCGAACGCGTACCTCGGGCTCCGCGTCGGGCTCACCGTCTCCGCGTCGATCCCGGCGGCGGTCATGGCCGTCGCGGCGTTCCGGCTCTTCAAGGCGCGCGCGACGATCCTCGAGGCGAACCTCTCGCAGACGATCGGCTCGGCGTCGACCT
>CAZQHA010000415.1:0-4117 GCA_964592795.1 uncultured Planctomycetaceae bacterium
AAGCGACGCGCAGCAAGTTGTAATCCGATGCGCCGAGCGCCGAACGAGCGCGCTGTGGACGGTCGCGCGCTCGCACGCTCGCCGCGCTTGTAGAAAGAGCGGGGCTACGAACTCGCGCGTAGGAAGAAGTACGCGCTCGGCGACGAGCGCCCCCGCGCAAGCTGCAAGCCTGGCGGCGCGGATCTCATCCGCTATCCTCTCGGTAGCTTCGTTCGCCGAATGGACAGCGGTTGCAGCAAGCGAAGAGCGGGCCTCGCCGTCGCGAGCGCGTGGCTCATTGCGCTCGCGATCGACCCGCTCGCGGGTTGCGCGTCCGCGCCGTCCCGTGCCGGACAGTCGCAGTCGACGCAGACTCCGCCGCCGTCGAAAGGCTCGGCCGAGCAGCTGAAGCAGCTGATGGAGCAGCAACGAGTCGGCGCGGAGACGCCGCCGGCGGCGCAAGAGACACCACCGCAGTCGGAGCCCGCGGTCCCACTGGAAGCTCGCTCACGCGAGCCGGCGGACGCGAACGGGAAGCTCCCGGACTGGTTGCACGGCTCGCTCGCCGTGCGCTACCGCGGTCGTTGGAGCGGTGACGACAAGGACCACACGCTGGGCGGCTATCTGACGCTCGACGCGTCGGACCCGACCCGTTCGACGACGCGCGGTCACGTCGAAGCGCGCGTCGACGTCGACTTCGAGGGCGACGACGAGGGCGAGGTGTTCGGCGATCTCTCCGACACGTACGACAGCGCGATCGTGCCGAAACTGTACCTCGCGTACGGCGAGCTCGGCTTCGACTCGGACCCCGCGCTCTCGACCGGCACGGTGCGCATCGGCCGGCAGCTGGACACGCGCTTGCCCGAGTTCGTCCGGCTCGACGGGGTGTCGGTCGCGACGAAGCCCAAGGGCGAGAACGAGCTCGAGCTGGGCGCCTACGGCGGCGTTCCCGTCCACCTCTACGAGGACGACACCGACAGCGGCCGCGCGTACGGCGTGTTCGCCGAGGGCCGTCCGTGGAAGGAGGGCCGCGCGCGCTTCGATTGGATGCACCTCGAGGACGACCTCGTGCTCGGCGAGCACGAGGACGACCTGCTCGCGCTCGCGTTGTGGCAGAAGGTGAGCGACCACGTGCGCGTCGAAGGCGAGTACTCGCACCTCGAGAAGGACCCCCGCGACCTGCGCCTGCGCGGATTCGTCGACGATCCGGAGTCGCAGACGCTCCTGCGCGTCCAGTACTACCAGTTGCTCGAGACGCAGACCGCGAACGCGAACGAGATCGATCCGTACTTCGAGCAGCTCTTCGAGTACTTCCCGTTCCGCCAAGCGACGATCAACGTCGCGCGTCCCTTGGGCGAGAAGAGCTCGATCGACCTGGGCTTCGACATGCGCCGCGTGACGGACTCCGACGACGTCGGTGAGTTCAACCGCGACTGGGAGCGCTACTACGCGACGTTCACGCGGGACGAGATCTTCGAGCCCGAGCTCGCGGTCAGCCTCACGGTCGACTGGTGGGACGACGACGACCGCGACACGCGCGCGCTCGGCGCGGACCTGACCTACACGCCGAACGAGCGTTGGGAGACCGCGATCGGCACGTACTACTCGCTCTACAAGTACGACTTCCTCGAGTTCGACGAGCGCGACGACGTGCGAACGTACTACGTGCGCGCGGGGTACGACCTGTCGGCGAGCGTCGATCTGGACGTCCGCTACGAGTACGAGGACGACGACTTCGACACCTACCACACGTTGCGCTTGGGGGCCCTATGGCAGTTCTGAAGTGGCGCTGGCGGGCGATCCCCGGGCCCCTCGCGCTCGCGTGCCTGGCCGGGTGCTTGATCCACGACGCGCTCGTGAAGCCGACGCCGCCGTTCGCGTTCAACCACCGCGTGCACGTCGAAGACGAGGAGATCGGTTGCATCGAGTGCCACAGCCGTTGGGACGACGACGAGGAACCCGGCATGCCGAAGGCGGCGCAGTGCGCGCTGTGCCACACCTCGCTCGACGAGGAGAAGCCGCCCGAGCGCCGCGTGTCGAACCTGATCGTCGACGGCAAGGTCCGCGCGTCGCACATCGGCCGGCAGTCGCCCGAGATCGTGTTCTCGCACTTGAGTCACGCCACGCGCGAGGGCGCGGACTGCCTCGCGTGCCACGAGGACATCGCGAAGGACGACGGCTCGCTCGTCGGCTTCGCAGTGCCGAATCCGATGAGCATGGACGCGTGCGTGGCGTGTCACGCCCAGACGACGGGCCCGCCGCTCTCCGACTGCGGCGCGTGCCACGCCGAAATCCACGCCGGCGCCGAGCCGCCGAGCCATCGAGCGAACTGGATGAAATTCCACGGATCGATCGTGCGCGGTCGCTCGGAGGACCGCATGGACCAGTGCGCGCTGTGCCACCAGGAGTCCTCGTGCACGATGTGTCACCAAGTGATGCCGCCGGAGAACCACACGAACTTCTGGCGCCGCCGCGGACACGGTTTGACGGCCAGCATGGACCGCGCGAGCTGCATGACGTGCCACGAATCCGATTCGTGCCGGCGTTGCCACGAAGAGATCCGGCCGATGAGCCACACCGGTTCGTGGGGCGAGCCGCGCGATCGGCACTGCCTCAGTTGTCACGAGCCGCTGCGCAATACGTCATGTGGCGTATGTCACGACGGGACGCCGAGCCACGAGCAGGCGACGCCGCTGCCGCCGGATCACAATGCCGGCATGAATTGCCGCATGTGCCACGGCAACGGGCAGCCGTTGCCGCACGTCGACAACGGACAGACGTGCACGTCGTGCCACCATTGACGTCTTGCACGCTCGCGCACGCGGAATAAAATCGCGCACGTCCGGGGGCAGCTCGCCCTCGCGTGGCTCCGCGCGGAGACCGCGCGCCAAAAACTCGCTGCGATCATCAGGCAGGGATCATGGCACAGTCACGTTCCACTGGATCCTCCGTCCGTTCCTTCGCCGTCTTGATGCTGACGGCGGTTCTCTTCGTCTGGGCCAGCTGCGCTGACGACGGCGACGACGGTCCGCCCGGTCCTCCAGGTCCGTCGGGCGACTCGACGACCGAGACCGATCTGTCGCAGGGCGACGATCTGCCCGGCCTCGTCGTCACGGTGCAATCGCTCTCCGGCGGCACCGCGGGCGGCGGCAACTTCAATCCGGGCGACGTAATCACCATCCACTACCGTCTGCAGAAGACCGACGGCACCGACTGGGACATCGACGAGCTCGGCACGGGTCGCGCGATCGTGTCCGGCCCGACGTTCAACTACCAGCGCGTGATGCTGGAGGTGACCGACCTCCTGGCGAACTCTGTCGAGCAGGCCGACGGATCGTATTCCTACACGTTCGCGACCGCGATCCCCGCGACGTACGCCGCGCCGATCAACGACACGCCCTCGTTCGGGCCGGAGGACGGAGAGCTCACCGGTCAGCCGCTGCTCGACGGCACGTACACGCTGGGCCTGACGTTCAGCTGGGACTTCACGATCGACGGCGAGTCCGAGCGCGATTCCGGCAACGCGATCCACGACTTCTTGATCGGCAGCGGAGGCACGCTCGAGCCGCGCGAGGTCGTCAAGATCGAGAACTGCAACCGCTGCCACGAGCAGTTCCGCATTCACGGCGGTCGTCGCGAGGAGGTGACGTTGTGCGTCCTGTGCCACACCGCGGGCGCCGAGGACGACAACGACGGCGGCGCCACTCCCGGCGTGTCGATCGACTTCAAGGTGATGATCCACAAGATCCACGCGGGCGAGCACCTGCCCTCGGTGCTCGGCGTGTCGACGAATCCCGACGGGTCGCGCGACTACGACGCCACGCCGGTGCCGTACGTCCTCAGCGGACACGACTACTCCCACGTCGCGTTCCCGGCTTGGCCTCAGGGGCTCGTGCCGCTCCCGAAGGACGAAGGCCACTCATCGCTCGATCCGGCGGACCAAGCGACGGAGGACCTCATCCGAACGGGTCCCTCGAATTGCGCGGTGTGCCACGGCGATCCAGACGGCGACAGCGGCCCCCTGACGGAGCCCGCGCAAGGCCAGATCGCGTTCACGCAGCCGTCGCGCCAGGCGTGCGGCTCGTGCCACGACGACGTGATCTGGGGCCAGAACTACACGTCCAACAACCAGACGATG
>CAZQHA010000416.1:0-4114 GCA_964592795.1 uncultured Planctomycetaceae bacterium
TGGTCAGGTGGAAGATCGCCGCGGCGAACGCACCCGACCCCAGGCCCAGGAACATGTAGCCGAGCTGGCTGACCGTCGAGTACGCGAGCACCTTCTTGATGTCGCGCTGCGCGAGCGCGGTCGAGCCCGCGATCAGCGCGGTGATCACGCCGACGCTGCCGACGATCAAGAGCACCGACGGGTTCGCCGCGAAGAGCGGACCCATGCGCACGACGAGGTAGATGCCCGCGGTCACCATCGTCGCGGCGTGGATGAGCGCCGAGACCGGCGTCGGCCCCTCCATCGCGTCGGGCAGCCACGTGAAGAGCGGGAGCTGGGCCGACTTCCCGCACGCGCCGGCGAACAGGAAGATCGCGGCCCAGAAGAGATCCGACGTCGACGCGTGCGATTGCAGCGCGCCCGGCACGCCGGCCGCGATCGAGGAAAGGTCGAGCGTGCCGAAGGTCCGCGCCAGCAGGAAGCTCCCGATCAGGAAGCACGCATCGCCGATGCGGTTCATCACGAAGGCCTTCTGTCCGGCTTCCGCGGGCCAGCCCTTCTCGTACCAGAATCCGATCAGGAGGTACGAGCACAGGCCGACGCCCTCCCATCCGATGAAGAGCCCGAGCAAGCTCGACGAGAGCACGAGCATCAACATCGCGAACACGAAGAGGTTCAGGTACGCAAAGAACTTCGCGTAGCCCGGATCGCCCTTCATGTACCCCGCGGCGTAGACGTGAATCAGAAGCCCGACGCCGGTGATGATCAGCGTCATCACGGCCGAGAGCGGATCGAGCACCAGCGAGACGTCGATCGGGAACGTGCCGGTGTCGATCCAGTGCCAGGGCGCGGTCTCGAGCACGCGCGCGTCCACCGACAGCTTCGTCAGCGAGAGGAAGCCCGTGACGGCCAGGGCGAACGCGGCGGCCATCGCGAGCACGGCGACGAGCGGAGCCGCGCGCGCGGGAGCGGGGACCTCGCGCGGCGCGTGGTGCTCGGTGGCGTGTGCGTCCGCGTGCGCGTCGTGATCGCCGTGCGCCGTGTCGTGGCTGCGCATCGGCGGCCGCGCGCGCGAGCGCAGCCCCGCGAAGTGGAGGATGCCGCAGACCGCGCTGCCCGCGAGCGGGAGGGCGGGAATCAGCCACAGCCAGTTCACCGGGAGTTCGCCGCCCGCCGAACCGGCGGCGTGTTGGATCGCGCGATCGAGCATGGGACTAGTGCTTGAGCTCGCTGGCTTCGTTGATGGAGACGGTCTGCTTGTTCCGGTAGAGCGCGATCACGAGCGCCAATCCGACGGCGGCTTCGACCGCCGCGATCACGATCACGAAGATCGCGAAGGTCGGGCCCTGGAGGTCCAGGGCGCCGCCCGGCGACGCGAGCGAGTGCATGCGGCTCGCGGCCAGGAACGAGAGGTTCGCCGCGTTGAGGATCAGCTCGATGCTCATCAGCACGATGATCAAGTTGCGGCGAAGCAGGAACCCCGCGACCCCGATCGCGAAGAGCCCCGCCGCCAGGATCAGCATGTGCTCGCTGGGGACGGTCATGAGTGGACCTTCTCCCGCTCGATCGCGCGCGCGGCGTCCGCGGCTTTCGCGCGCGCGGCGTTCGCGAGCTCCTTGTCGCGTCCGATCCGCGGCGACCGGTCGCGCTTCGCGAGGACGACCACGGCGACCGCGGTCGCGAGGAGCAGCAGCGACACGGCCTCGAAGGGGATCAAGTAGCGGCCGAACATCGCCTCGGCGAGCGCGTTCACGTCGTCGAAGCCCTTCGCCGGCGTCGCGTTCGTCGCCGGCCGCACGCCCTGCTTCGCGATCGCGACCACGGAGGCGATGAAGAGGCCGACGGCGACGACCAGCACCATCGCGAGGCTGCGGCCGCGGAAGATCGAGAGCTCGAGCGGATGCAGCGTCCGCTCGTCGCCGAGGTTCAGCAGCATGATCACGAACAGGAAGAGCACCATGATCGCGCCGGCGTACACGAGGATCTGCGCCGCCGCGATGAACTGGAATCCGGCGAGCAGGTAGATCGTCGCCAGGCCGAAGAACGCGGCGAGCAGCGACAGGATGCTCGCGATCGGGTTCTTCGCGAGCACCACGCCGAGCGCGGCCACCGTCGTGGCCGCGGCCATCACGTAGAAGAGGAGGTTCGCCACCGTTCGTTGATCTTGTTGACGTAGTCGATGCGCTTCGCGAGCGCGGAGCGGGGACGCTTCAGCTTCTGGATGTCGTACACGAGCGAGGAGCGCGAGTAGTCCGCGAGCTCGAGCTCGTCGCTCATGAAGATCGCGTCCTTCGGGCAGGCCTCCTCGCAGAAGCCGCACAGGATGCAGCGCAGCATGTCGATGTCGAAGCGCACCGGCTCGCGCTCGATCGGACGATCGGTCTCGCCGCCGTCGATCGTGATCGCGTAGGCCGGGCAAGCGGCCTCGCACAGGCCGCACGACACGCACGCGATCGCGCCGTCGTCCTTGACGACGAGGCGCGGCTGGCCGCGCGTGACCTCGGTCTTCGGCAGCGGCTCCTCGGGGTACTGCCGCGTGACCTTCTTCTCGAAGATCTTGCCGAATGTGATCGAGAGCCCGCGGAACACCTCGGGGAGGTAGAGGCGCTCCCAGATCGACAGCGACTTGCGTTTGACGATGACCACGGCGCTAGCTCACCCGGATTCCGGTGTACACGAGGTTCGCGAGCGCGAGCGGGAGCATCACCTTCCATCCCAGCCGCATCAGCTGGTCGAAGCGGAAGCGCGGCAGGGTCCAGCGCACCCACAGGAAGAGGAACAGGAAGATCGACGTCTTCGCGAGGAACGCGGCGAAGCCCAGCGCCCAGTGCGCGTCGGGCAGGAAAGGCACCGACGGGCCGCCGAGGAACAGCGTCACGGTCAGCGACGACATGATGATCATCGCGGAGTACTCGCCGATGAAGAACAGCGCGAACTTCATCGAGGAGTACTCGGTGTGGAAGCCGCCGACGAGCTCGGGCTCGCACTCGGCGAAGTCGAACGGGTGTCGGTTCGTCTCGGCGAACGTCGCGATCACGAAGAGCAGGAACGCGAGCGGCTGGCTCCACAGGTTCCAGTGCCCGAGGTCGTTCTGCGCCGCGACGATCTGTCGCAGGTCGAGGCTCCCGCACATCGCGACGACCGCGAGGATCGACAGGATCATCGAGAGCTCGTAGCTGATCATCTGCGCCGACGCGCGCAGCCCTCCGAGCAGCGAGTACTTCGAGTTGCTCGCCCAGCCGCCCAGGATGATGCCGTACACGCCCATGCTGCCGATCGCGAGCACGTACATGACACCGATGTCGAGGTCGGTGATCGAGAACGGCGTGCTCACGCCGAACATCTCGACCGTGTTCCCGAACGGGATCACCGCGATCGTCATCATCGCGGGCAGCGCGGCCATGATCGGCGCGAAGCGGAAGAGCGTCGGGTTCGCTCCGTCGGGCATCACCGATTCCTTGAAGATGAACTTCACGCCGTCGGCCAGGGGCTGGAGCAATCCGCCGGGTCCGACGCGGTTCGGGCCGATGCGGTACTGCATCCACGCCGACACCTTGCGCTCGGCGAGCGTCATGATCGCCGCCGTGCCGAGCAGCCCGCCGTAGATGACGGAGCACTTGACGAACCAGACGAGCAGCTCTTGCTGGAACGGGCTCATCGCACCGCCTCGCGCTTCCTCGCGAGAGCCGCGACGTGCCGCGACACGGTGCGCACGCCGCTCGGCGGCGCCTTGACCGCGGAGATCGGGCCGCGCACGCCATCGACGTTGACGAAGGTCCCGGTGCGCTCGACCCACGTGGGGACCCCGATGCACACGTCGGTCGCCGGCACGTCGAGCGCGCGCACGTCGAACACCGAGAGCCGCAGCTTGGCGGGCAGCGCGCGCAGTCCGTCGATACCGACGAGCTCGGCGACGCGCTCGCCGATCAAGATCGCGGCGGAGGCGCTTGCGAGACTTTCCAAGAGCTTCGCGGGCGCGACGCCTTCGAAGCCGAGCTCGGTGAGCCCGCGCCGGTTCGGGCACGGATCGCCCGTGTGCAGGAGATCGTCCTCGAGCGCGTTCTGCGCGGGCCACACGAACACCGGTCGCGCCGACCGGCCGCGCGCGCGCGCGAGCTCGAGCTCGTCGGCGCCC
>CAZQHA010000417.1:0-4106 GCA_964592795.1 uncultured Planctomycetaceae bacterium
TCGCAAGCGCGAACGAGTCGATCGAGACTTGGTGCGCGGCGCGCGGCGCGGCTGCGTAGAAGGACTACGCCCGAGGGCGAACCCGCCGGGGTCTGAGCCACAGGGAACCCACGCAGTTCAGTAAAGTTGCGGCGCGTGCAACGAAATTGAGCACGGCGCGCCTCCATACGCGGTGCCGTCCACGTCGCGCAGTGCAATCCGCGGTGCGGGGGTTCGATCGCTCCGGCCGGCACGCCATTCCGAGCGCGGATCGCTCGCGCCGCTCGATCCCAAGAATCTCGGAGCTGAACCCCGTGAGCCCTTCCTCCTCGCTCTCGATCGCCGCCATTCGGACGGCCGCCATCCTTCTCATCGCGGCGGGCGCGTCGCTTCCGCTCCATGCGCAGTGCCAGCGCTGGACCCACGAGTTCGAGATGCCGGGCGTCACCGTCGGAGCCGACGTCACGTTGAGCGCGATCCGCGCGCTCGAGCGCTACGACGGCGGCACCGGCGAAGTGCTCGTCGCCGGCGGCAACTTCACGCACGCGGGCGGCGTGGCGGCGGCGGGGCTAGCGAGTTGGAACGGCGGTGCGTGGACGGCGATCGATCCGATCGTGTCGACGGCCGGCTCTCCGTATTCCATCTCGACCCTCGTCGCGCTCGGCTCGGATCTGTTCGTCGGGGGAACGATGGCGACCGGCGGCACTCCCGCGGGACAGGGATTCGTGAGTCGTCTGGGAAGCGCGCCCGCAGTGCTCGGCACCTTCACCCTGAGCAACGCGGTGGCGGGCGTGGAGTCGGTGGCGATGTTCAACGGTGAGCTCCATGCCTGCGGCAGCTTCAAGAACGTGAACGGCGTCGCGGCGAACCGCGTCGCGCGTTACACGGGCTCGGCCTGGGCGCCGCTTTCGACCGGCCTCAGCGGACCGGCGGTCGATCTCGAGGTCTTCGACGACGGCGACGGGCCGCGGCTCTACGTCGCCGGCACGTACACGTACGCGGGCGGAGTCGCCACCTACGGCGTGTCGCGCTGGGACGGCACATCGTGGTCGGCGGCGGGCGCCGCGTTCGGTCAGTGGGGCTGGTTCGCGCTGGAAGTGTTCGACGACGGCAGCGGGCCGAGCCTCTACGCCGCCGCGTGGCACCAAGTCAGCGGCGACGTGGTCTTGAAATACGGCGGCAACCACTGGTCGATCATCGCAGCCGCCGACGGTCGGATCCACGAGCTCGCGACGCTGGACGACGGCAATGGCCGCGCGTTGTATGCAGGCGGCATGTTCGATTCGATCGACGGCGTCGCCGCGAACGGCATCGCGAAGTGGAACGGCAATCAGTGGCAGCCGCTCGGGGACGGCTTGGAAGCCTGGCCGCCTTCGATGAGCTCGGGCGTGCGCGCGCTCGAGACGTTCGACGACGGCGCCGGGCCGATCCTCCACGCCGGAGGCTACTTCGATCGTGCCGACGGCGACCTCGCGAAGCACTTCTCCGCATGGAAGCCGTGCGTGTACGCGGGCGTCCCATTCTGTTTCGGCGACGGCTCGCTCGTGACGCCGTGTCCGTGCGCTCCGCCGAACTTCGTGCCGAATCCCAGTGGTGCGCCCGATTCCGGATGCGCGAACGTGCACGATGCGTCCGGGGCGAAGCTCATCGCCGTCGGCTCGACACAGCCCGACGAAGCGCGGCTGATCGGCTCGTCGCTGACGAACGGTGGATTCACGGTCTTCTTCGCGGGCAACGCCGTGATCACCGACGGCGCCGCGTACGGGGACGGCGTGCGTTGCGTCAACGGCACGATCCTGCGCTTCGGCAGCCTGCACTCGAACCTCGGGAGCGTGTCGTTCCCGAAACTCTCGATCGGGCTGGATCGGCCGCTGTCGGAAGCGAGCGCCGTGACGCCGGGTTCCGGCCAGACGCGCTACTACCAGGCGATCTACCGCGATCTCGGGCAGAACTTCTGCAGCGCGGGCACGCTCAACCTGACGAACGCGGTCCAGATCGTCTGGTAGCGGCGCGCGTCAGTCGATCGCCGGCCGCTCGCCGGCGCGGAAGTCGACGATCTCGAGCTCGAGGTTCGTCTCGCCGCGAAACGCGTTCCACTTCGGCGTGTACACGGCGTGCACGGGCGCGCCCATCTTGAGCTCGCTCGCGCGGTGCGCCATGCCGAACGCCATCGCCTTCATCACGCGCGCGCCCTGCCGCAGGAGGAGCATCATGTGCGTTCCGTCGGCGCCGACCGCGCGCGCGGGCTCCGCGAGTCGCACGTCGCCCGAGTAGAGCACCGGTCGCTCGTTCTTCTCGCCGAACGGCCGCAAGCGATCGATCTCTCGCATCAGGCCGTCGCTCATCTGGGCCAGCGACACCTCGGCGTCGATCCACACGTCGGACGCGCCGCGCGGAGAGCTCGCGAGCTTCTCGCGCACGTGCGCGCACACCGCCTCGCGCAGCGCGTCGACGTCGGACGCGCGCACTTCGCAGCCCGCCGCTTGCGCGTGGCCGCCGTACTTCGCGAGGTACCGCGCTCCACCGTGCAGCGCGTCGAGCACGTCGAATCCGGCGACCGAGCGCGCGCTCCCGCGGCCGCTCTCGCCGTCGAGCCCGATCACGATCGCCGGCCGGTCGAAGCGCTGCGCCATGCGCGCGGCGACGATGCCGACGACGCCTTGGTGCCAACCTTGACCGGCGAGCACGAGCACCGGGTGCTCGTCGCGGTCGGCGAATCGCTCCGCTTGCTCACGCGCGACTGCGACGAGCTCGAGCTCGATGCGCTTGCGCTCGTCGTTGAGTCGGTCGAGCTCGGCCGCGAGCTCGCTCGCGCGCGCCGCATCGGCCGCGAGCAGGAGCTCGACGGCTTTCTGCGCGCTGCCGAGTCGCCCCGAGGCATTGATGCGCGGGCCGATCTTGAACGCGACGTCGTCGGCTTCGAGGCTCGAGCCGCCGAGCTTGGCGACCGCGAGCAGCGCGCGCAGGCCGGGATCCGTCGTGTTGCCGAGCGATCGCAGCCCGAAGCGCGCGAGCACCCGGTTCTCGTCGACGAGAGGCACGACGTCGCACACGGTCGCGATCGCGATCGCGACGTACGCCATCGCGTCGACGAGGTACTCGCGCAGCTCCTCGCGCACGCGGCCGCCGCCGGAGAGCTCCTGGCACACGCCCCAGGCGAGCTTGAACGCCACCGCGCCGCCGCACAGCTCGCGGAACGGATACGTGGAGCTCGACAGCTTGGGGTTGACGATCGCGACCGCCGCGGGGAGCGCGCCGAGCGGCGGCTCGTGGTGGTCGGTGACGACCGTGTCGATGCCGTGGATCGCCAGCTCGGCGATCGTCTCGGCGGCCGACGTGCCGTTGTCGACGCTGATCACGAGGCGGGCGCCACAGGCGCGCGCGCGCTCGACGGAGTGCGCGCCGAACGAGTAGCCGTCCGTGAAGCGATTGGGGATGTGCCACTCCGCACGCGCCTTGAGCTTCGCGAAGAGGCGCATCAAGAGCGCGGTGCCGGTGACCCCGTCGACGTCGTAGTCGCCGTGGACGAGGATCGTCTCGCCGCGCTCGATCGCGCGCGCGATCCGTTGCGTCGCGGCGCGCATGCCCGGCAGGAGCGCGGGATCGTGCAGCGCCGAGAGGCGCGGCTCGAGGTGCGCGTGCGCGAGGGCCGTGTCGGTGATCCCGCGCGTCACCAGGAGGCGTCCGACGATCTCGGAGACGCCGTGCGCTCGGACGAGCTCGTGGACGTGGCGGGGGTCGACGCGTCGCAGCTTCCACGCGGGGCGGGCGAGCGTCGTCTGGGACATCGGCGAGAAGCCTAGGGAACGCGCATCGCGCGGGACAGAGTTTTGAGTTGGAACCCGCGGAGGATTCGCCGGAAACTCTGGCCGTGACTCGATCCGCAACCGATTCCCAAGACGCGTACCGACTCCTGCCCGCCGTCGATCAGGTGCTCAAGAGCCCGAGCGCGATCGCGCTGGCATCCCGCGTCGACGCGCGCCTCTTGGCGAGCTTCACCGGCGTGGTGCTCGAGGGATGGCGCGAGGAGATCCGCGCGGGGAAGCTCGGCGCGAAAGAGCTCGCTGAGCGCCTGCAGCGCGGCGAGCACCTGCGCGCCGTCGAGGAGCTCGCCGGCCGCGAGCTGC
>CAZQHA010000418.1:0-4104 GCA_964592795.1 uncultured Planctomycetaceae bacterium
GCTGAGCTCCGCCCACGCGCCGCCGTTCAAGACACACAGGCTCGTGTCGGACGCGGCGTCGAGGTAGCGCCACTCGAACTCGCGCAGCTCCGCCGGCGCGGAATCGAGGAGCCGGCGGACGTTGCCCGGCTCCGCGAGCCGGCGCGAGGACTCGGCCGCCGAGATCGAAGCGAGGTAGAGGTTCTCGCGGGCCGCTCTCTCTCGATCTCGAATGGTCGCATTCGCCGCCGTCAGATCGGCGGCGCGCGCATCCGCGCGCGACTTGAACACGAGGCTCGTCGTCAATCCCGCGGCGAGAAAGAGCACGACCGCAGCGAGCGACGCGGCGAGCGGCTTGTTCCGCTGCACCCACTTCCTCGTCTCGGCCCAGGTCCCCGTCTCGTACGCGCCGACGACGCGGTGCTCGAGATAGGCGCGCAGATCCTCCGCGAGCGCGAGCGTGTCCGCGTATCGGTGCTCCGGCTCGCGCGCCATCGCCTTCTCGCAGATCGCGACGAGCTCCGCGGGCACGTCCTTGCGAACCTCCGAGAGCGGCGCGGGCGGCCCGTGCATCACCATCGCGAGCAGCATGCGGTTGCTGGCGCGCGAGCCGCGCGTCGTGTACGGCGGGTGCCGCGCGAGCAGGTGGTAGATCATCGCGCCGATCGCGTAGACGTCCGAGCGCGGCGTCAGCTTCTCGATCTGCCCGTGCGCCTGCTCGATCGGCATGTACGCGGGCGTTCCCACGACGTCTCCGTCCATCGTGACGATGGGGGAGTCCGAGAGGTCCTCGCGCTCGTCGCGACGCTCGGTCTTCACCGAGTGCAGCGACGTCGTGAACTCGGGCGCGAGGCGGATGTCGTGGCGGTCCCTCGTGCCGAGCACGCGCGCCAGGCCCCAGTCCATCACGAACACCTCGCCGAAGTTGCCGACCATCACGTTGGCCGGCTTCAGATCGCGGTGGATCACGCCCTTGGCGTGCGCGTACGCCATCGCCTCGCACACCTTGAGGATCACGCCGAGCGCGCGCGTCTCGTTCCAACCCTCCGCGCCTCGGAAGACGAGATCGAAGATCTGCTTGAGGTCGCGGCCCTTGACGAGCTTCATCGTGAAGTACACGCGCCCCTCGCTGTCGAGGCCCAGCTCGTGGACCGGGACGATGCCCGGATGGTCGAGCTGTCCCGTGACCTGCGCCTCCTCGAGGAAGCGCGCGAGCTCCTTGACGCCGACCGTCTCGCGGCTCGAGAGGATCACCTTCATCGCCAAGTGGCGGCGCAGGTCGTCGTCCCACACGCGCAGGATCGCGCCCATGCCGCCGCGGGCGACCTCGCCCTCGACCTTGTAGCGGGAGCCCTCGCGCCCGCGGGTCAAGCGCTGCAGCAGGTCGTCGCGCGCACGCGCGCTTTCGCCGTCCGAAGAAGGCGTCGAGTCCACGGTGCGGAGTGTAGCCAAGTCGCCACCGCGGCGCGGGAGGACGAAGGAGCTCGTGGGTCGAGCTCCGGCGGAGTCCGTGCGCGGATCGAACGCGCCCCGGGGGCGGACGCCTACGCCGAGTCGCCCGAGTTCACGAATCGATCGTCCATCGACGACACGATCATCAGGACGCAGCCGTCGTCCGTCGATTGCACGCCGTGCACGCTGCCCTTCTCGGCGCGCTGGAAATCGCCGGCGCGCATGTGCAGCTCGCCGACGCGCAGGTCGCCCTGGAGCACGTAGCACTCCTCGTGCGCGGCGTGCTCGTGCGCCGGATAGGAGCTCCCCGGCGCCATGCGCACGAGCAGCGTGACGCGGCGCTCGTCGCGGTCGACGAACAGTCGCCGCACGTCGACGCCGGGCGCGCCGGTCGACTGGAACGGCTCGCTGCCGGGGACGTACGTCATGCCGGCCTCGCCCGCCGCGGGCGCG
This sequence comes from uncultured Planctomycetaceae bacterium, assembly GCA_964592795.1. Lineage (GTDB taxonomy): Bacteria > Planctomycetota > UBA1135 > UBA1135 > JANLUN01. Next base: position 1,885 of record CAZQHA010000418.1, read on the forward strand.
AGCGGCGCCCAATCCTTCCACACTTGGATGGCGGCAGCGTCGCGCCGCTGCGCGTTCGGCCGGCGGATGCGCTCGAGCACGCGGTCGAAGAGCTCCGGCCGCGGCGACTTCGGCGGCGCGATCAGCACGAGGTCGCGCGTCAGCTCGGCGAGCGACTCCACCTCGCCGCGACACACGTCGCACTGCTCGAGATGCACGCGGTACTCGCGCGCGTCCGGCTCGGCGAGCGATCCCAACGCGTGCCGCACGGCTTGGTCGCGCAGGTCGTCGTCGAGGAACTCGTGGGTGTTCATGCGATCTCTCCCTCCGTGGAAGCGAGTGCTCGGCGCAGCGCCGAGAGGCCCGACCGGATGCGCGTCTTGACGGTGCCGAGCGGCAGCCGGAGCGCCTCGGCGACTTCGGTGTGCGAGAGGCCCAGGAAGAACGCGGCCTCGACGGCGCGCCGTTGGTCGTCGGGCAGCGACGCGAGCGCGAGCCGCACCCGCGCCGCCCGCTCCTCCTGGTACGACGCTTCGTCGGGCGCGGGCTTCGGATCGGGCAAGAGGTCCGCGAGCGCGGGATCGAGCGGCGTGCGCCCGGCGTGTTGACGCTCGCGGATCCGCGAGAGATCGATGGCGCGCGTGCGCGCGAGCGTCGCGATCCAGCTCGCGACGCATCCGCGCGAGGGATCGTAGCGCTCCGCTTGCCGCCACACCTGCGCGTACACCTCGACGAGCGCTTCCTCGGCCGCGTCGCGCTCGTGCAGGACGGAGAGGCACCACCCGAAGACCTGCGCGCTCGTCGCGTCGTAGAGCGATCGGAGCGCGTCTTCGTCGCCGTCGGCGATCCGGTTCACCAGCGCGGCGAGCGCGTCGGTTCCGTGGGTGCGCCGGCGGGCGCCGCTCCCGTGGATCAATGCGGCCTCCATCGTGAGAAGTACGGCCGCGGGCGGCGAGTGGATCTCGCTTCGTTCGGGAATCGGCCGTTCCGTGCGATTCGTACCGCAGGGGCGCCGGTTCCGCCAGCGCGCGGAAACGAAAAACTCGACGGCCGCGAGTCCAACCGCGTTCGAGCCGCGTAGTGCACACCGGACCCGAGTACAGGACACGCCCACCCATGAAGCAACGACTCATCACGCGCGCGTTCGGCGCGGCGCTCTGCGTTCTCCCCGCGCTGGCGTCGAGCCACCGCGAGGCGCCGTACATCACGAAGCAGCCCAAGGTCGACGCGACGGACTTCTACATGTTCCGGAGCTACGAAGCCGGTCGCGAGGACTTCGTCACGTTGATCGCGAACTACCTTCCGCTGCAGGATCCGTACGGCGGACCCAACTACTTCGCGCTCGATCCCGAGGCGCTGTACGAGATCCACGTCGACAACGACGGCGACGCGGTCGAGGACGTCACGTTCCAGTTCCGGTTCGCGACGACCGTGCAGGACATCGCGCTCCAGATCGGACCGGTCGGCAACCAGAAGACCGTGTCCGTGCCGCTCATCAACGTCGGCGCGATCACCGCCGGCGACGTGTCGAACCTGAACTCGCGCGAGAGCTACGGCGTGAAGGTGGTCTTCGGAGATCGGCGCACCGGCGTGGTGCAGACCGTGACCGATGCCGTGAGCGGCGAAGCGACGTTCGTGAAGCCGGTCGACAACATCGGCGAAAAGTCGTTGCCCGATTACGAGGCCTACGCCGCCGATCACGTGTACGACATCGCGTTGCCGAACGGCAGCGAGGGCCGCATGTTCGTCGGCCAGCGCAAGGATCCGTTCGTCGTCAACCTCGGCGAGACGTTCGACCTCGTGAACCTGAACCCGCTCGGCGACCCGGCCGGCGAGGTCGATGACCTCGCCGACGCGAACGTGACGTCGATCATCCTCGAGATCCCGATCGACTTCCTGACGTCGACGAGCTCGGTCATCGGCGGCTGGACGAGCGCGAGCTTGCGGCAAGCGCGCGTCTTGAATCCCTCCCCGCTGTCGGCTCCCGACAACGACGTCACCGTCGAGGGCGGCGCGTGGACGCAGGTCTCGCGCCTGGGGATGCCGCTCGTCAACGAGGTCGTGATCGGCCTCAAGGACAAGGATCGCTTCAATGCCAGCGAGCCCAAGGACGACGCGCAGTTCCTCGATTACGTCACGCACCCGACGCTGCCGGCGCTGCTCGAGGCGCTGTTCCCCGTGACGGCCCCGACCCTGTTCCCGCGCAGCGACCTCGTCCAGGTCTTCTTGACCGGCGTGCCG
>CAZQHA010000419.1:0-4093 GCA_964592795.1 uncultured Planctomycetaceae bacterium
TCACCAGCATCGAGCGGTTCGTCGGTTCGCGCGTCAGCGACGTGATGATCGGCGACCTCCTCGCGCGACGTCTCACGTCGCACGCGCTCTTCGCCGCGCTGATCGCCGTCACGACGCCGGCCTTCCTCGTGTCGGCGACGAACGTCATGTGCGAGGTGTGGATGCTCGCGTTCTGGACGTTGGCGGTCGTCGCGTGGTTGCGCTCGTTCGAGGAAGGCGGTGCGGCGCACGGCTGGCTCGCGATGCTGTGCGTCGTGCTCGCGAGCCTGTCGAAGTACTCCGGCGTCGCGCTCGTGCCGCTCCTCCTCGCGGACGGGCTCATCCGATCGCGCAAGCTGGGAGCGTGGGTGATCCCGTTCGTGCTGCCGATCGCCGCGCTCGCCGCGTACGAGCTGTGGTCGCGGAACGCGTACGGTGTCGGACTCTTGTCCGATGCGATGGGCTTCTCGGGTGCGGCGCGCGCCATCGGTGGAGCCGATCGGTCGCAGCAGATCCTCGTCGGCCTCGCGTTCACGGGCGGATCGCTCGCGTGCGTCGTGTTCTTCGCGCCGCTCTTGTGGCGCCTGTGGTTCCCGATCGGAGCCGTGGTGCTGGCGCTCCTTCTCGGATGGAGCGCGGAGCGACCGTTCCAATTCTGGATCATGGTCTTCGGCGGCGCTGGAGTGATCGCCCTCGCGGTCGCGGAGCCCTTCCGACGACGGAACGCCGACGCGTGGCTCTTGTGTCTGTGGGTCGTGGGCGTCTTCGTGTTCGCGGCGATCGTCAATTGGACGAGCAACGCGCGGTCGATCCTGCCGATGGCGCCGGCGCTCGCGTGCCTCGTCGTGAGACGGCTCGAGGGACGTGGTGCGTTCGATTCAGCCGCGCGGCGGCGGTGGACCGCGGCGGCGCTCGCCGTGAGCGCGGCGATCGCCGGGTGGTGCGCGTACGCCGACTTCCGCTGGGCGAACGGCGTGCGCGACGCGGCGCGCACGCTGGTGGATCGTCCCTCGGTGAAGGGGCGTCGCGCGTTGTGCATCGTGCACTGGGGCTTCCAGTACTACCTGGAGCAAGAGGGGATCCCCTCTTTCGATCTGGCGCGCGATCGAGTCGCGCCGGGTGACGTGCTCCTCGTCGCCGAAACGAACACCAATGTCGCTCAGCCCCGAAATGTTGAGCTGAGAATCGTAGATCAACTGCGAACCGACCCTCCATTCGGCGTGCATACGGTCGCGCCGAGCCTGGGTGCGAGCTTCTACGCAAGTGTGTTCGGCGCAATGCCGCTCGCGTTCGGAACGCCGAAGCCGGATGCGTACTTCGTGCTCGAAGTGGGGGAGCGCAAGCGCAGCGATTCGAAGTGAATCTCGGAAATGGAAACGTCCGCGCGTGGGGCGACGGTTCGCCTGTCCCTCGATTCGCGCCGTCCATAGACTCGTGTCCACACGTCGCGGCAGTTCGCTCGGCGTGACACACACCTCACTTCCCGAGGAATCGAAACATGAAACAACTCGCTCCGCGCGTCGCCCGGCGACGCGTGTGGATGGGGGCTCTCGTCGTCAGCGCGATCCTGGTCTCGGCCCCTGATCTCGGCGCTCAAGTATTCGGCGGTGGTCCGAGCTTCCCCAACGTCTCCATCACTGGCACGAAGAAGAAGTGGCAGTTCGTCACGTTCAACTTCGACACGTCGATCAACACGAGCGAGACCGGGAGCTCGCCGCACCCGTTCCTCGACTTCCGCTTGAACCTCAGGATGACGCACGTCGGAAGCGGGGAGATCACGCACATCCCGGGCTTCTACGCCGCGGACGGTGACGCGGCCGACACGAGCGCGGACTCCGGCGACAAGTGGCGCGCGATGTGGACTCCGAATCGAACCGGTGCGTGGGAATGGCGCGTGACTCACTTCGTCACGGGAACCAACTGCGCGATCGATCCCGGGGCTTCGACGACCGTCGCCGACGCTTCCATCGACGGCGCGTACGGGTTCTTGAACATCGGGGCGATCCCGAGCGGCGCCGAAGGTTTCTTCGCGAAGGGCGCGCTGCGCTACGTGAGCAAGCACTATCTGCAGTTCGCGGAGACAGGCGAGTACTACCTTAGGAACGGAATCGGGAGCCCGGAGAACTTCCTCGCCTATTACGAGTTCGACAATACTCCCGGCTCGACGCCGTGCTCGTCGTCGCCGTTCGTGTTCGACTACTCGACGCACTTCAACGACTGGGACAGCGGTGACACGGCGGACGCCGCACACATCTGGGCGTCGACGAAGGGCGAGAACATCCTGGGCGCGATCAACTACGTGTCCGGCGAAGGCGTGAACAACGTCTACATGGTCGTGAACTCGGTCGGCGCTGACTCGGACAATGTGTTCCCGTGGCGGACCTCGAGCGATCTCACGCGATACGACGTCAGCAAGCTCGCTCAGTGGAACCAAGTGTTCACGCACATGAGCACGCGCGGGGTCATGCTCGAGCTTGTGCTGGAGGAGAACGAGAACCACAGCCTGCTGGACGACGGCGGCACGATCCTCTCGAACGAGCGCAAGCTCTATTACCGCGAGCTCGTCGCGCGCTTCGCGCACCATCACGCGATCCAGTGGGTGATCGGAGAGGAAGCGCCGTATTGCGCGGACGACCTGGAGGACATCGCCGAATACATCCGGTCGATCGATCCGTACGACCATCCGATCTCGCACCACACGTTCTTCCCGTGCAATCCGGTCAACGCATTGGACATCTGCTCCGAGCTCGACCTCGTGGACGGGACGATGTGCGTCCCGCCTGGTGACGAGACCCCGCCAATCGACGATCAGTACGCGCCGCACTACGCGAATCCCTATCTCGAGGCTGCGTCGCTCCAGACGGGGCCACTCGTCCTGCGACGGGACACGGAGGACGTGCACGACTCGTCGACCGGCGTGCGCAAGTGGGCGATCTTCGGCGACGAGGCGGCCGCGACGCCGCTCGACGACCCTGCCAAGATCGTCACGAACCGCAAGGGTCTGTGGGGGAACTTGGTCGGTGGCGGATCTGGTGTGTCCTGGTACGCAGCGTACGAGAACTGCGAGGCGCCGGACATGAACGACGACGACAACACGATCAGCGATCTGCGACTCGAAGACTTCCGTTTGATCGACGACTATTGGCAGTTCACGAAGATCGCGCTCGACTTCTTCGACGCCCACGTGCCCGACATCTCGCTGCTCAGCCCCAACGAAGCGCTTGATTCGTCGGGGGTCAGCCAGGACGGTGTGCTCGCGGACGTCGGCGATCTGTACGTCGTGTATCGATCGGTAGCGAGCGCGACGAATCTGACCGTCACGTCCGGCACCTACGACGTGTACTGGTTCAACCCGCGAACCGGTGGCTCGCTCCAGACCGGGACGGTCACGACGTTGAACGGTCCGGGGTCGCCGTCGCTCGGGCAACCGCCGTCGGACACGAGCCTCGACTGGGTGGCGCTCGTCGTGAAGCAGTAACCAAGCGGTCGAGTTCGTCGAGCGCACCATCGCGTGCGCTCGACGATGCGATCGCTACCTCGCGGCACGCACGAACTCGGCGACCGTTTCGAGGAACTCCGCGCGCAGCCACTTCCCGTTCGGATCGTCGATCGCGTGGCCGGAGCCTTCGTACACGCGCACGGTCTCCCGCTCGGCGGGAAGCTCACGCCACCGGCGAACGCTGTCCGCGACCGGCACGTTGTCCTTCTCGTCCTCGGATCCAAGCTCCGAATCGCGTCGCGCCGCGTACGCTCGCCAATCCGGATTCGGACATCGATCGCGCGTACGTGACCCCGAGCTCGAGGAGCTCCAGCAGGCGCGCCACGGCGTCGTCGTCGACGACATCCGCGCGCGCGGAGCTGCTGCTCTGCCGCTGCCGCGAGCCGCCGTCGGAGCTCTGCGCGGATTCCTCGATGCGTGCGCGCAAGCGCGGTCGGCGTTCCAGATTCGGAGCACTCTTGCGCGAAGGACGGCGATGGACTGACCGAAGTCGCTGATCGCGGACGGCGCGCCGTTCGTTCATCGCTCGAGCGGCCCCACGTCGCTCGGCCTCCACCGAACCGGGGAGGCTCGCATTACGATTGATGGACTAGGAGCCCGGACCTCGACGCACGG
>CAZQHA010000420.1:0-4087 GCA_964592795.1 uncultured Planctomycetaceae bacterium
GCAGTTGTTCGCGCAGTAACGAGTGCCGACGCAGCGGTTGTACGTCATCTCGTTGAGGCCGTCGTCGGAGTGCGTCGTCGCGCCCACGGGGCAGACGACCTCGCACGGCGCGTTCTCGCAGTGCATGCACGGGATCGGCTGGAAGTGGACCGCCGGGTCCTCCTTCGCGCCTTCGAAGTAGCGGTCGATGCGCAGCCAGTGCATCTCGCGGCCGCGCGCGACCTCCTTCTTGCCGACGACCGGGATGTTGTTCTCCGACTGGCACGCGGTGACGCACGCGCCGCACGCCGTGCAGGCGTTGAGATCGATCACCATGCCCCACGCGTGCTCCGCGGCGGTCGGAAGCGGCGGGTACAGCGAAGTCGGGTGGCTCGCGTCGTGCGCGGGCGGATCGACGAGCGTCGGCTTCTCGCGGAAGCGGTCGACCGTGCCGACGCGCACGATGTCGCGGCCCTCCATGCGGTCGTGCTCCTGCGTCGTCGCGAACTGGTGGCGCGCGCCGATCTTCTCGACGACGAGGCCGCCGACGTGCATCTGGGCGCGCGCGGGGCGCAGCGCGTTCGCGTCGAATCCGACGTGGCTGCCGACGGAGCCCGCGCGCTGCCGGCCGAAGCCCAGGTGCACGGTGACGCAGTCGTCGGCTTGTCCGGCTTGCACCCAGACCGGCGCGAGCGCCGCGCGTCCTTCGCTGCGCAGGTGGACCACGTCGCCGGTCTCGAGGCCGAGCTTCGCCGCGGTCGCGGGCGACACGAAGGCCGCGTTGTCCCAGGTGAGCTTCGACAAGGGCTTGGGCAGCTCCTGCAGCCAACCGTTGTTCGCGAAGCGTCCGTCGTACAGCGTGGAGTCGGCGCGGAAGGAGAGCTCGAGGCCTTCGCTGCGCGGCGCTGCCGGCGCATCGAAGCGCGCGAGCGTGACGTTGACGCTCGCGAACGCGGTTTCGGGAAGCGTTCCGTCGTGCAGCGCTTCGCGCCAGGCGGGCTCGAACTCTTCCGCGTCGCGAGCGCCGCGCCAATGCGTGCGCACGAGATCGTAGCTGGAGACTCCCGACAGGTTCGCGAGCGTCGCGACGAGCTCGTGCGCCGAACGGCCGCCGTGGAGCGGCGCGATCAACGGTTGCACGATGCTCGCAGTGCCGTCGCTCGCGCGCACGTCGCTCCAGCTCTCGAGGAAGTGCGCTTCGTTGACGTGCCACTGGCACAGGTTCGACGTCTCGTCGTCGTGCAGACCGAGGCGCACGGTGAGCACGACGTCGCGCAGCGCGTCCCCGAAACCGAGCTGTCCGGGCGACGTGTACACCGGGTTGCCGCCGAGGATCACGAGGCAATCGACGACGCCGCCGCGCATCTCGTCGACGAGCTCGCGCAGAGACGCGAGCTGGTCGACGCTCTCTTCGGCGATCGGCTGCGAGTAGCGCACCGTGCGCCCGACGTTGCCCAGGCGATCGTTCAGCGCGTGTGCGAGCGCGTGCACGATCGGCGGCTGGGCGTCCCCCGCGAGCACGAGCGACGCGCCGAGATGGCTCTCGAGCTCCTTGGCGAGCGGCTCGATCCAGGCATCGACCGTTCCCAACGCGCCGGCCGAGGCGTCGATCTTCATGTCGAGCCGCTTCGCGAGTCGGCGCGCGAACTCTTCGACATCGCTCGGCCGCAGGGCGCCGCGATGGTCCGCCATCGCGCCGGTGATCGAGGGCGAGCTCTCGACGACGTACAGGCGATTCAGCGCGGTCGAGCCCGCGCGCGCTTTGCGGCGGCTCGTGAACTCGCGCATCGCGCGCACGGACGCGGGCCCGCCGCCGAGGAAGTCCGCGTCGAGCGACACGATGACCTGTGCGAGATCGAATCGATGTTGGCACGCGACGTCCTTGCCGAACGCCAGGAGCGCGCCCGCGCGCGCGTTGTCGCGATTGAGCGGCTCGTACTGGTGCCAGCGCGCCTTCGGATAAAGCGCGAGGAGGTCGCGCATCTGCCGCGCGAGCGTCGGCGACGTCACGGTCTCCGTCAGGATGCGCAGCCCCGCGCCCGACTTCGCTTGCTGCGCGTTGAGCGCCGCCTTGAGCTGGGTGAGGAGCTCGTCCCACGTGCCGATGCGTCCCTTGTGCGTGATCGCGTGCGAGCGATCGGGATCGTAGAGACCGAGCACCGCGGCTTGCGCGAACGCGTCCGCCGCGCCGAGGCTCGCCGGATGATCGGGATTGCCTTCGACCTTCGTCGGCCGGCCCATGTGGCTCTCGACCAGCAGACCGATCGCTCCGGTCGGCCACGGCATCGCGGTCGCGAAGTAGCGCGGCTTGCCGGGGATCGTCGACTCGGGGCTCTTCGCGTACGGAAGGATCTGCTCCGGCGGTTGACGCGTGCACGACGCGTTCACGCCGGCGAGCGCCAGCGACGCGCCCATCAGCTTCAAGAAGTCGCGCCGCGCCGGCGGATCCATGAACTTGTGGATCTGCGACGGATACTCGCGGCGGACGAAGTCCTCGAACGACTCGCTTCCCGCGAGCTCCTCGAGGCTGCGCCACATCGTGCTGCGCTCCGGGGGGGCTTCGTGCGCGCTCATCGGTGGCACATCGAGCAGTTCGTCGACGGCTTCACTTGGTATTCCTCGATCCACCGCGCGGCGAGCTCGTCACGGGTCGCCACCGGAGGCTCGAATCCCATCGTGAACACCTCCTCGCGCGGCCGGACGAACGGCGCCGGATCGCGGTGGCACGCCAGGCACCACTCCATGTTCAGCGAGTTCTCGCGCCACATCAGCGGCATCTGGTCGACGCGGCCGTGGCAGCTCTCGCACCCGATGCCCTTCTTGACGTGGATCGAGTGGTCGAAGTACGCGAAGTCCGGCAGGTCGTGCACGCGCAGCCACTCGATCGACTTGTCGCTGCGGTAGCTCTCGCGGACCGGCTCGAGCATCGGCGCGTCCTTCCAGACCTGCGAGTGGCAGGTCATGCACGTCTTCGTCGGCGGGATGCCGGCGAACGAGCTGTCCTCGACGCTCGTGTGGCAGTACCGGCAGTCGATGCCCAAGCCCGCGACGTGGTGCTTGTGGCTGAAGGGGACCGGCTGCTCGCGCGCGACCTGCGCTTCCGTCACCCAGGGCGAGCGGTTGATCTGCGCGAAGGCCCATGTCGCGGCCGCGAGCACGAAGACGGATCCGAAGATCGTCGCCTTCGACAGCGCATTCGTGCTGGGGTGGAACAGCTGGGGCATCGGAGTCCGCCCCTTGGAGGTTGGGGGGCCATCCAGGCCGCTCGTGCCCGGATTATCGAGGGCGAAATTTATATGGAGAAGGACGCGATTCGGCAAGCGCGTCCGACCGCCGGATCTTGGTCTGGCGTTTAACGCGTCTTTGCACGTCGCGTGTCTCCTGCCGCCGGAACGATTTCACGGAATCACGGCTCGATAGGAGAACCAACCCCTTTGAAGATCCACTCCGTCGCGGCGCTCTGCGCCGCCGCACTCACCTGCGCCCCGATGGCGTTTGGCGCCGCCGCGCAGGCCGTCAAGGTCGACGAGAAGCTCCCCGACTACAAGTCGGTCGCCGGCGTCTCCGGCACCATCAAGAGCGTCGGCTCGGACACGATGAACAACCTGATGACCCTCTGGCAGGAGGGCTTCAAGAAGAGCTACCCCGGCGTGAGCGTCGAGGTCGAAGGCAAAGGCTCGAGCTCCGCTCCGCCGGCGCTGATCGACGGCGCGGCCGCGTTCGGCCCGATGAGCCGGACGATGAAGGAGAAGGAGATCGACGACTTCCAGAAGGCGTTCGGATACAAGCCCGTCGGCATACCGACCTCGATCGACATGCTCGCGGTGTTCGTCCACAAGGACAATCCGATCCGCCAGCTCTCGCTCGAGCAGATCGACGCGATCTTCTCGAAGACGCGCAAGCTCGGCGGCGCGAAGGAGATCGTGACCTGGGGCGAGCTGGGTCTGACCGGCGAATGGGCCAACAAGTCGATCAGCCTCTACGGCCGCAACTCGGCGTCGGGCACGTACGGCTACTTCAAGGAGCACGCGCTCGGCAAGGGCGACTTCAAGGGTCGCGTTCATTCGTACCAGCAATGGCGTCTCCAGCCTCTGGGTGCAGCCGCTCG
>CAZQHA010000421.1:0-4075 GCA_964592795.1 uncultured Planctomycetaceae bacterium
ACGCGCGCGACGCAGGTCGCGATCCTCAGCGCGAACTACGTCGCGAAGCGGCTCGCCGAGCACTTCCCGATCCTCTACACCGGCGCGCACGGACTCGTCGCGCACGAGTGCATCGTCGACGTGCGCCCGCTCAAGGCAGCCGGCGTAGAGGTCGACGACATCGCGAAGCGCCTGATGGACTTCGGATTCCACGCGCCGACGATGTCCTTCCCGGTCGTCGGGACCTTGATGATCGAGCCGACCGAGAGCGAGCCGAAGGAGGAGCTCGATCGCTTCTGCGACGCGCTGATCGCGATCCGCGAGGAAGCGCGCGCGATCGCCGAGGGCCGGATCGACAAGCTCGACAATCCCTTGAAGAACGCGCCCCACACGCAGGAGATGATCGCGATCGACGAGTGGAAGCACCCGTACACGCGCGAGCAAGCGGCCTTCCCCGCGCCGTGGACGCGCGAGCACAAGTTCTGGCCGGCCGTCGCGCGCATCGACAACGCGTACGGCGACAAGAACCTCGTGTGCGCGTGCCCGCCGATCGAGGCGTACGGCTGAGCGCGATGAGCGCACGTACGGTGCTTGCACCGTGCCCGACGTGGAAACCTGGCGTCTGATCACGACCTTCGGCGCGGACCCCGCGTTCAACATGGGGCTCGACGAGGCGCTGCTCGACAGCGACGAGAGCCCGCCGACGTTGCGCTTCTACACCTGGAGCCCCGAGACGCTTTCGCTCGGCTACTTCCAGCGCATCGCGGACGTGCCCGGCGCGGCGAACGTCGATCCCGGTCAGCGCAAGCTCGTCGTCGTGCGCCGCATCACGGGCGGCGGCGCGATCCACCACGTCAACGAGCTGACGTACTCGATCACGGCACCGCTCACCCACCGTGTGTACGAGTGCTCGCTGCGCGAATCGTATTCCCGCGTGCACGCGGCGATCCAACGCGCGCTGGCGGAGCTCGGCGTCGACGCGTCGGCACGCGGCGAGACGAAGCTCACGTCGGACCGAGCCGACACGGGCATGTGCTTCCACCACTCGACGGATCTCGACCTCGTGTGGCTCGGCAAGAAGGGCGTCGGCTCGGCGCAGCGGCGCAAGAAGGGCCGCGTGCTGCACCACGGCTCGATCAAGCTGGGCACGTCGCACCTCGAGGGCGAGATCGCGACGGTTCGCGAGATCGCTCCGACCGCGTCGTGCGAGACGTTCGCGCCGATCTTGCGGAAGGCCTTGTCGAAGGCGCTCCAGGTAAAGCTCGAAGCCAGCGTGCCGACGCCGGAGGAGCGCACGCGAGCCAAGGAGCTCGGGAAGCGCTATATCGACCCCGAGTTCGTTCGGCGGCGGTGATCGAATGCGCGTGGCCCTCGTCTCGTCCATCCTTCTCGTGTGCGCGGCGTGCAGCGACGCGCCGAAGCGTCCCAACGTTCTGCTGATCACGATCGACACGCTGCGCGCCGACCGCATCTCGGCGCTCGGCGGCGAGCGCAAGACGACGCCGAACCTCGACGCGCTCGCGGCCGAGGGTCTCCTTTTCACGCACGCCGAGACCCCGCGCGCGAAAACCACTCCCGCGATCGCGTCGCTCATGACGGGCCTCTACCCGCACGACCACGGCGTGCGCGACCTCGTCATGCCGATCGACCTGCGCTTCCCTCTGCTCGCGGAGAAGTTCCGCGACGCGGGGTATTCGACCGGCGCCCTCGTCGGCAACTTCGTCCTGAAGAACGACTTCTCCGGGCTCGCGCGCGGCTTCGATCGATGGGTCGAGGACTTGCCGCAGACGCAAGGCGTCCCGCCGGAAAACGTGCCGCAGAGAACCGCGAGGTCGCTGACGGACGGCGCGCTCGTCGCGCTCGGTCTTTCGAGCGACGCGAGCGCGGACGGCGCCGAGCCGAAGCAGCCGTTCGTGAGATCGGACGAGCCGTGGTTCCTGTGGCTGCACTACATGGATCCGCACGGCCTCTACGATCCGCCGCCGGAGCACCGAGTGTTCACGCGCACGACTCCGGATCTCGTCGACGCGAGCGGCAAGCATGCGTTCGTCGCGGAATACAACGTGCCGCAAGAGGCGCGGACTCCCGAGGGACGGATCGATGCCGCGCTCGTCCGCGACCTCTACGACGGCGAGGTCCACTACGTCGATCACGAGATCGGCCGACTCCTCGCGCGGCTGCGCGAGCGCGGGATGCTCGACGACACGATCGTCGTCGTCACCGCCGACCACGGCGAGAGCCTGGGCGAGCACGAGTACTGGTTCGAGCACGGACGCGACGCGTACGAAGCGAGCTGCCGCGTGCCGCTGATCGTGCGCGTTCCCGGCGACGCGGGCGCGAGAGGGCGCCGCGCGGGCGACATCTCGCTCGCCGACATCGCGCCGACCGTGCTCGAGCTCGCCGGTCTTCCTCCGCTCGATCTCTCGATCGCCGGCGGACCGCGCGGCGCGTCGCGCGCGTCGCTGGTCCGATCGGACGGCGGACCGCCGCATCCGGTGTTCGTCGAGAAAGTCGATCGCGAGGGGCCGGACGGCGCGGTGCAGGTCAAAGGCGTCCGGATCGGAGACCTCAAGCTCCTCCAGCGCTCGACCCACGTCGCGAATCAGCACGTCTTGCTCGGCGAGGAGCTCTACGACCTGGCACGCGATCCTCACGAGACGCGGAGCCTGATTCGATCCGCACCCGACGACGCCGCGCTGGAGCGCCTGCGCGGCGAGCTCGCGCGGTTCATCGCGGCCGATCGCAACTTCGCGACGCTCGCGCGCTCGCTCGAGGAGCAGCGCGCGAAGATGGATCCGGAGACGCTCCGGATCATCGAGGCGCTCGGGTACTGACGCTCAGAACGCGAACACGAGGCCGAAGTACGGGCCGCTGAACTCGAGATCGAGCTCCGCCTCGCCGTCGTCCTCGTACTCCGCGTCGAGCTCCACCTGGCGCCAACCGAGCGCGAGCCAACCGGTGAAACGATCGCCGCTGCCGAGCACGCGCACGCGCGCCACCGCGTCGAGGTCGATGTACGTCGCCTCGTCGCCGTCGATCGCGACCGCCATACCGGCGGCGAGGACGGACACGTCCACGGGACCGAGCGCGAAGCCTCCGCGCGCCGCGAGCACGGGAATCGGCACGACCTCGTCGGTCGCGATGCGATCGCCCGTCGTCTCGTCCGTGAACGACGTGTCGAAGTCCGCGACGGAGACGCCCAGACCGAGGCCCAGCTCGAAGTTGTCCGTCGGCAGGAGGTCGAACGTGACGACGCCCGAGTACAGGCCGATGTCGAGCTCCGACGCCACCGCCGTGCCCGCGGTGATCGTCGTGCCGCCCTGGCTGAGCTCCGCTTCGAGCACGCCGTCTCCGTCGTGCGTCGACGACTGGCCCGACGCGGTGACATGGACGCCGCCCCAATCGAGATCGACGCGTGCGCCGAACACGCTGTCGTCCTCGACGAGGCCCAAGCTCTCGACCGAGTTCGTCGCTGACACACCGGCGCTCTGGACGCCGATCTCGCCGTCGATGTCGAGCTTTCCAAGCCGAGGAGTGACGCCGAAGCTCGGCGCTCCGCACGACGAGAGCGCGCCCAAGACGATCAGGAGCCGTGCCGCGCTGCGAAAGATCTGCATGCCCGAGCATCGGGCGGCGGCGCGCGCGCACTTGAGGGGCCGCGGGCTGGTTACCCCGCCTGGACTCGAACCAGGAATAACAGGACCAAAACCTGTTGTGTTACCGATTACACCACGGGGTAGCGCAGGGCGGAGGAGGATAGCGGCGCCCTTCTGGGGGGTCAATGCGACGTCACGCACCGATGCGCTCGAGCGCGACGTAAAGCGCGGTGCTGACCGCGAACTCGCGGACGAGGTCGCGACCGTGCGCCGGGAAGCGCCGTTCCTCGGTCGTCACTTCCCCGTCGAACGCGACGCCGAGGTACACGAGGCCGACCGGCTTCTCCGCGGTTCCCCCGCCCGGCCCCGCGATCCCCGTGATCGAGAGCGCGAGCCGGGCCTTCGCGCGCGCCGCCGCGCCGCTCGCGAGCGCCGCGGCGACCTCGCGCGAGACCGCGCCGTGCTCCTCGACGAGGCGCGCATCGACGCCGCACAGCTCC
>CAZQHA010000422.1:0-4070 GCA_964592795.1 uncultured Planctomycetaceae bacterium
GTCGGACGAGGTCGAGGTCGTGTTCCAGTGGAAGCGATCGGGCGAGATGGAGTTCCCGCCGCTGCCGAACACTCCGGCCGAGATCCACGCGATCCTCGCGGATCCGGAGCTGCGCCGAGAAAAGCACATCTGCACGGAGTACCCGACGTGGGTCGAGGGAGGCGTCGTGCCGCTCGACTCGGATTCCGTGCGCTTGCCCGAGCTCGCCACGAGCGCGTCGTCGATCCTGGCGCACGGCGTAATCGGTCGCGAGCTCGAGATCCTCCGCCCGTCGAAGGTTCCCAAGCCGATCGCGGCGACGTGGGCGAGCAATCCGCTCGCTCGTCCGATCGCAGCACTGCCCATCGGCGACGGGATCGAAGCGCTCGTGCTCGATCGCGCCAACGCCGGTGCCTGGCGCTTGCGACGCATCGAGCTGGCGACCGGCGTCGTGCGCGCGCTCGTTCCGGCGGCTCCAGGTGAGCCGACTGCGATGGCGCTCGAGCACGGCGAAGAGAGCGTGATCGTCGCATCGGACATCGCCGGGGCCTGGCGCCTGACACGCGTCACTCTCGCGATTGGCGCGATCACTCCATTGATCGCATTCGACGGCTCGACCGAGTCCGGCGCGATCCGCGGCCTTGCGAGCCAAGGTTCGAGCTCGGCGCTCGTGACCGTCGGCAGCTCCTTGATTCGACTCGAGTTCGCGGATGGACAAACCGCACGCGCGGTGACGCTCTTCGACGATCTCGCCACGCCGTGGGGTGTCGCGATCGATCCGCAGATCGCCAGTCGCGCCTACGTCGCCGAGCGTGATGCCGAGACCGTGGACGGAACTGGCCGGGTCCTCTCGATCCAGCTCGATACGCGCGAGCGGCGACCTGTCGTTGCGCCTCCCGTCGTTCGCTTCGACGAATTCGGCCCCGCGATCTCTCTACCTCGAGCGCTGGCAATGGGTCGATCGGGCAGTCGATTGCTCGCGATCACACGGCGCGAGCCCGGCGACGGAACGTGGGATCTGACGGCGATCGATCTGGGAAGCGCGAGCGCGAATCGAGCGTTCCGCGTTCTTTCGGCTCTGCCGGCGCCCGCCGCCTCGATCGCCACCGGTGCGGATGACTTGCTCGTGCTCGCCCTCTCGGCCGAGCACGATCTGTACGTGGGCGGAGGCGTCGAGCAGCGGCGCACGATCGAAGAGCTGGAGCTCGCGCACCAAGTGGTGCACGTGTCGACGGCTTTCGCGTCCCCATTGACCGCGTCTCAGCCGTTTCGAGTGCAAAACCCATCATCCGTGATGCGGCCGTCGCGAACCGGCACGCGCGGAACTTTCGTGTGGGACAGCGCGGACGTGCCGGACGGTGGCCCGGTGCAGCTCCGTGCGGTACCGATGGACACTGAGACGGGCGTCGCTGGATCGACCGAGGCGCCCAAGTCGATTCGCCCCGCGTTGGACACGCAGCCGGTGGAGGTCGCGAATGCGAGCGTGATGTACGGGGCCAGTTCCGTCATCGCAACGGACCTCGACGGTGACGGAGATCTCGATCTCGCTGCGTCGGGCAATCACAACGACAATGCGCTCAAAGTCTTCTTCCAGGAGAGCCCGGGCATCTTCGACTCGACGCCGCTCACGCTTGGAAGTTGGCAGGTGACGAACCGTACCGGTTGCGTGATCGCCGCCGACCTCGACGGCGACGGAGATCCCGATCTCGCCTCTGCGAACGAGGACAGCGACACGCTCACCGTCTTCTTTCAAACGAGCCCCGGCGTCTTCGGACACCCGCCGCTCTCTCTTGGGAACGCGAGCGTGACGGACTGGCCCATCTGGGTCACCGCAGCGGACCTCGACGGTGACGGCGATCTCGATCTCGCCTCGGCGAACCAAGACAGCGACACGCTCACCGTCTTCTTCCAAGAGCGCCCCGGTGTCTTCGGCTCGACCCCGCTCTCACTTGGAAACCCCAGCGTGACGGGGTCGGTCCGTTCGGTGGTGGGGGCTGACCTCGATGGTGACGGCGATGTCGACCTCGTTTGCGCGAATCTCTCCAGGCGCGCCATCTTCTTCCAGGAGAGCCCGGGCGTCTTCAGCTCGACACCACTCATTCTCGTGGGCGGCAGCAGCCCCCATTCCGTCATCGCGGCGGATCTCGACGGTGACGGCGATCTCGATATCGCGTCGGCGGACCTTGGCGAAAGGCTCAGCGTCTTCTTCCAGTTGAGCCCCGGTGTGTTCAGCTCGACGCCACTGTCCCTCGAAACGGGGAGCGCCAGCACACCCCATTTCGTAGTCGCAGCCGACCTCGACGGCGACGGGGATCTCGATCTCGCCTCGGCGAACAGTGGCAGCCCGGCGCTCACCGTCTTCTTCCAGCAAAGCCCCGGCGTTTTCGGCTCGACGCCGCTTTCCATTCAAGCCGGCAGCGGGGCGATCTACGCCTCGTGTGTCTCCGCAGCGGATCTCGACGGAGACGGAGATCTCGACCTCGCCTTGGCGAACCGTTTTGGCGAGCCGCTCACCGTCTTCTTCCAGGAAGGCCCAGGAGTCTTCGGCTCGACGCCCTCGTTCGTCGGAACGAGCTACGCGACGAGACCGCATGATTGCGTTGCCACAGGAGACCTCGACGGCGACGGCGATCTCGATCTCGTCTCGGCGAACGACGGCTACAACTTCGACGCCAACGGCAACACGATCACCGTCTACTTCCAGGAGAGCCCCGGCCTCTTCGGCACGACTCCACTAACCCTAGGGGTCCCGAACGCGAACTGGGGCGCCACTTCCGTGGCGACGGCGGACCTCGACGGCGACGGCGATCTCGATATCGCGTCGGCGGCCTGGCGCAGCAATCTGCTCACCGTGTTCTTTCAGGAGAGCCCGGGCGTCTTCGACACGACTCCACTCACGCTCGGGAACATGACCTTCACGCAGGACCCGACGCACGCACCCTATTCCGTCGTCGCGGCGGACCTCGACGGCGACGGAGATCTCGATCTCGCGTCGGCGAACTATGTCAGCCACACGCTCCGCATCTTCCGCCAGACGAGTCCGGGCGTCTTCGGCCCGCAACCACTCACGCTCGGGAACGCAGACGTGACGAACAAACCCTTGTCCGTCGCCGCGGCGGACGTCGATGGCGACGGGGATCTCGATCTCGCCTCGGCGAACTGGGGCAGCAACACGGTCACCGTATTCTTCCAAGGGAGCCCCGGTGTCTTCGGCGCGACGCCGCTCTCGCTGAGAGGCTTCGAAAGTCCGAAGTCTCTTGCGGCAGCCGATCTCGATGGCGATGGGGATATCGATTTCGCCACGGCGAACGATGGCAACTCGCTCACGGTGTTCATCCAGGAGAGCCCTGGCATCTTTGGCTCGACGCCGCTCACGTCTGGACGGAAGGGCCCGACGTACTACCGCAGCTCCGTCACCGCAGCTGACTTCGACGGCGACGGAGATCTCGATCTCGCTTCGTCGAACGGCGGGAGCACGCTCAGCGTCTTTTTGCAGGAGCGCCCGGGCGTCTTCGGGGCGACTCCACGCGTGCTCGGCGACGGGACGAACTACCGCCTGTCCGTCACCTCGGCGGACCTCGATGGCGACGGGGATCGCGACCTCGTTTCGGGGAACTACGGCTCGTTCTCGGTCTTCTGGAACAACCACTGACGCGCGCTGCCGAGCCGAAGCCTGACTAGCCGCCCGACAGCGCGCGCTCCCACTCCTCGATCTCCTCCGCCGAGTGCGGCGAGCGCGGCGGCGTGTCGTCGTCGCGGTCGTCGAGGTAGCCGTGCGGCAGCGCGACCTTCTGCGCGCGGCCGCTCTTGCCGCGGACGGCGCGCAGCCCCGCGATCGGGAACGGCTCCGTGGGATCGAGCGTCGCGAGCAGCGCGCGCATGTCGTCGAACGTTTCGACGACCGACAGTCGATCGCGCACGCTCGCCGAGCCGGGGAAGCCCTTCGTGTACCACGCGCACCACTTGCGCATCTGGCGCATGCCGTGCTCCTCGCCGAAGAAGTCGATGAGCCGGCGCGCGTGGTCCTCCATGATCGCGACGATGCGCCCGAGGTTCGGCGGATCGAGGGGCTCGCGCCCGTCGAACACCGA
>CAZQHA010000423.1:0-4058 GCA_964592795.1 uncultured Planctomycetaceae bacterium
AGTCCGATGTAGTGACCCCATTGAGATCTTGGCATCTCTGATAAATGAAGCACGATTTCGTAAAATTTTCGCTTCTCCAAGAGTCCAAAAATCAACAAGCGAAAGATACTTGTAGTTTCATCTGTTTTTTCGATGTGATTGTGTTTGAAATCTGCGATAGATGCCAATGTTCGTACCTCGGCGTGTTCAAGCGCCACCGTCCCGATCCGTTCTGGCTGACGCACGCGAACGACGGCTGGAGCTTCGCGCTCGACTACAAGGTGACCAACGCGAACCGCGACGATCTGTGGAAGCACTGCGCGCGGCTCACCGAGATCGTTCTCGCCGGCCGCGGCAAGTTCTACTTCGCGAAGGACCTCGTGATCGGTCAGCGCGACATGTTGCGCATGTTCCCGCCCGAGAAGACGCAGGCGTTCCTCGCGCTGAAGCGCGAGCTCGATCCCGAGATGCTCCTGCAGACGAACCTCTACCGGCGGGTCTTCGGCGGGCTGATAGAGTGACGTCGTAGATGGACCCGCTGCACAAGATCGCCGAACGCCGCATCGAGGAAGCGCTCGCCGAGGGCAAGTTCGACGACCTTCCCGGAGCGGGCGAGAAGCTCGAGCTCGAGGACCTCTCGCAAGTCCCCGATGATCTGCGCGCGGGCTACGTCCTGCTCAAGAGCTCGGGCGTCCTGCCGGAAGAGATGGAACTGCGGAAGAGCGTTCTCCAGCTCGGTGCGCTGATTGCCGCGTGCACGAACGACGCGGAGCGCGCGGAGCTCGCCGACCGCCGCGAGCGCTTGGCCCTCCGTTACGCGATCGCGATGGAGCAGGGGCGCACGGATCGCGGCTGAGCGGCGCTCAGTCGTACTGCGCGTACGCGCGCAGCGCGTCGACCTGCACGATGCGGTCTTCCTCCGCGATCCACGCGGTGAGCTTGCCGCCCCACACGCAGCCCGTGTCGAGCCCGCGCACCTGCGGACGAATGACGAGCCCGTTGCGCGCCCAGTGACCGTACACGACCGTGCGCCTGTCCGACGGATCGCGCGGGTAGAACTCGTACCAGGGTTTGTACTGCGGCGGGGGAGGCGGCCAGTCGGCGGCCGGCCGCGCGCCGTGCTCGTCGCAGTAGCGCGCGGAGATCGCGAACGAGAGGTTCGGCGTGTTGCCCAGGGGATCGATGTTCGACAGGAGCGCGATCGGGTCTTTCCAGCTCGGATCGAGTCCCGCGTGCACGAGGAGCACGTCGTCCCACGCGCGCACGAGCGGCCGCTTTGCGAGCCAGGCGACGAGCTCGTCGCGATCGGGCGCATCGAGGACGTCTTGCAGCGTGTCTTCCGCGCGCATCTTCCGCAGGCCGTGCGCGCTGCGGAGAAGGTGGACGTCGTGGTTGCCGAGCACGCCGCCCGCGCCGAGCTCGCGGCACAGGCGCAACACTCCGGCGGAGTCCGGCCCGCGGTTCACGAAGTCACCCACGGGGTGCAGCTCGTCGCTCGCGGGATCGAACGCGACCTTCTCGAGCAGGCGCTCGAGCTCGGAACGGCAACCTTGGATGTCGCCCACGAAGATGCGCCGTTGCATGGTGCGAGAGGCTAGCGAGCGTCCGCGGGCGTGCTCAATGCGGCTTCCGCTTCTCGCGCGGCAACCGCGCGCGCGGATCGCCCGAGCTCTCGTCTCCGGCGTACCCGATCTCCTTCAGCATCTCGAGCGTCGAGCTCCCCGCGCCGAGCACGCGCGCCGGACGTCCCTCGCTCGCGCGGCGGATGTGATCGACGATCGTCTGTCGGAGCGCGAGCGCGCGCTCGGGATCGTCTCGGCTGCGGTCGTGCTCTTGGCGCGGATCGCTCGCGAGATCGAACAGGCGCACCTGGCCTTCGCCCGGATCGGAGTCCCACGCCGCGCCCCACGGCCTGCCCGAAGGCGCGTAGTGCAGCACCCAGTTCTCCGAGCGCACGCCGAAGAGGCGCAGCCGCTCGATCCGGCCGTTCCACCAGCCGTGGTCGGTCGAGAAGAACACCGTCTCCGACGGGACCTCGGGGCGCGCGAGATCGTGCGGATCCTCGACGCGCGCGAACGCTGCGCCGCCCAGGCGCGCGAGCGTCGTCGCGAGGTGTCGATTCGACACGACGGCGGGGCTGCGAACGCCGCGACCCGGGATGCCCGGCCCCGCGAGCACGAGAGGCACGCGCACGAGCTCCTCGTAGAGGCTCTGGCCGTGCGCCAACATGCCGTGGTCGAGGAGCTCCTCGCCGTGATCGCTCGTGAACGCGACGACCGTGTGCTCGTCGAGACCCAGCGCGGCGAGCTCGTCGAGCACGAGGCCGACGTAGTCGTCGCACGTCGCCACGCACGCGCTGTAGCTCTTGTCGAGCCACTCGCCGTGCGCGCGCGGGACCACGTTCTCAGTGCGACGCTCCCCGTCGGGACCGTGACCCTTGCCGGTCCAGAGCAACGTCTCGTACCGGCTGATCGCGTCGTCGGGGTAATCGGGCGGCTTCGTCCCGCCGACGAGCGCGAGCGCGTCCTCGCTCGGCTCGTGCGGCGCGTGCGGATCGACGAGGTGGAGGTAGAGGAAGAACCGGTACGGCGCGTGGCCCTGCAGCCAGCGGCGGATCGAAGGCATCACGAGGTGCGATTTGCGGAAGTCGCGGTTCGACGCGTCGAACGTCTCGAATCCCTGATCGAAGTTCTTGTTCGCGGCGATCAGCGGATTGCACGAGATCGCGGCGGTCGTGTAGCCGCGGCCCGCGAGCACCTCCGCGAGCGTCTCGAGCTGCCCGTTCAGGTAGCACGCGTCGTCGTCGACGACGCCGTGCGCTTCGGGCGAGAGCCCCGTCAGGATCGACGCGGTCGCGGGCCAGGTCCAGCTCGCGGTCGCGTACGCGTTCTCGAACAGGACGCCGCGCGCCGCCAAGCGGTCGATCGCGGGGGTCGTCGCGATCGGGTAGCCGTAGCTCGACAGTCGATCCGCGCGCAGCGTGTCCATCACGATGAGCACGATGTTCGGCGCGTCGCGCCCCGCGGGCTGTCGCGTGCGCGCGACGTCGCGCTCGAGCGCGAGCCCGCCGAAGCCCGCGTCGACCACGGGAGGACGTTCGCCCGGCGCCGCCGGCACGAGGAGCTCCGTCGAGAGCTCGACGACGTCGCCGGGCTTCAAATCGATGCCGGACGAGCCGCCGAGATAGCGCCAGGCGCGCTGCTCCGGCGGACCGTGCTCGCGGACGTGCACGACTTCGTCGAACGCGCGCACGCGGTTGACGTCGACGCGGAATCCGACCGCGCATTCGCTCGGGAGCCCCTCGCCGCCGACGCCCGCCGCTCCGCGCAGCCGGACCGGTCCGTCGCTGGGCCGTATCTCGAAACGCACGCGGCTCGGCGGGGGGAGGATGAGCGCGGGCAAATCGCCGCCGTCGATGCGGTAGTCGATCGACGGCGTCAAGACGTCGACGCGCGGCGCGCTCTCCGGGTGCGCCTCCTCGACCGTCCAGCACGGCGCGTCGAACAAGAGATCGCGGACTTCCTCGCGGACGAGCCGGACGTTCGGTACCGACGTGAACAGCGCGTGGAACGCGACCGGCAGCGCGATCGCCGCGAGACCGGCGACGAGGAGGGCGGCGCGGCTCTCGAGCCAGCGCGTCCACCGGCTTCCGCGCGCGAGGAGCGCCGTCGACCACGACAGGACCGACGCGCCGGCGAGCGCGATCGCGGAGAGCCGCAGGAGGGCCGCGCGCCCGCGCGGATCGGGCGGGTCGACGAGATGATCCGCGTCGTCGACCGGCCAGCCGGAGAGCACGAGCAGGACCAGGAAAGCGCTGGCGGCGAACGCGACGGCCTGCGCGCCGGCGCGCCCGCGCGAGCCGCGCGCGGGGATCATCCACAGATGGATGCCCACGATCGCGCCGGCGACGAGCATCGCGAAGGGGACGCCGCGATCGAGCGTCGACGCGATGCGCGAGAGCACGAGGTGCACGGGCTCCTCGCGGTAGACGCCGAACATCACGTAGAGCGCGATCCCGCGCAGCGCGGCGAGCACGGTGCCTCCGATCCACGTGAGGCTCAGCCACGCGACCAGCGTGC
>CAZQHA010000424.1:0-4053 GCA_964592795.1 uncultured Planctomycetaceae bacterium
GGGATCGCCGAGAGCGTCACCTTGCTCGGCGTCCGGCACGACGTTCCGCGGATCTTGGCGGCCGCGGACCTGGCGCTCCTGCCGTCGAAGCCGCGCGTGGAAACGTTTCCCAACTCCATCCTGGAGGCGATGGCGTCGGGCCTGCCCGTCGTCGCGAGCCGCGTCGGGAGCCTGGACGAGATGGTCGAGGACGGGGTAACCGGGTATCTCGTTCCCGCGGACGACGCGCGGGCGCTCGCGGACGCGATCGTCCGGATCTTTTTCGATCGAACGCGCGCGCGCGCGATGGGCGAGCGGGCGCGAGCGCGGGTCGCTGCGCATTTCACGCGCGAGCGCGCGATCCGCGCGCGACAGGAACTTTTTTCGAGTCTCGTCCGAACCCGCTGATTCGCACGCCGGAAGGAGGGGATCGATCCCTCGGGGGTGAAATTGCAATATGATTGGAAAGTCCCTGCCCGCGTCCGCTTCTCCGAGTTTCCACAACATGTTGCGCGAGCACCGCATCCTCGTTCGACGAGCGCTCGTCTATTTGGACGTGACGTGCGCCTTCATCGCGTACGCGCTCTCGATCCGCGCGCGTGACTGGCTCGACGAGTTCGACGGCCACACGTTCGTGATGAACGAGTGGACGCAGTTCCTGCTCGCCGGGACCGCGATCCCGGTCCTGTGGCTCTTGTACCGGCTCTCGGGCGTCTACCACTCGCAGCGGATGTTCAGCCGGTTGCGCGAGGTGCGGAAGCTCGTCGGGTGCAACCTGTTCACGTTCATGCTGCTGCTCGCGCTGGCGTTCGCGCTCGACCTGCCGGCCGCGAACCGCCTGCAGATCGGCTTCTTCGTCGCCTTCAACACGCTGTTCGTGGTCGCGCTCCACCTCTCGATCCGGACCGGCAGCCGTCACGTGCGCTCGCGCGGGTACAACT
Organism: uncultured Planctomycetaceae bacterium; assembly: GCA_964592795.1. Taxonomy (GTDB): domain Bacteria; phylum Planctomycetota; class UBA1135; order UBA1135; genus JANLUN01. The sequence continues at coordinate 921 of CAZQHA010000424.1, forward strand.
GGCGCAACCTCCTGATCGTGTCGCCGCCCGGAAAGGAAGTCGGCGCGCTCGTGGCGCGCGTCGCCGAGCAATCCGGCTGGGGCTTCCGCATCGTCGGCATCGCGCTGCCGCGCGCGCTCGTCGGGGAGCGGGCGATCGAGAGGACGCTCGAGAGGGCCGGCGTCGGCGAGGAAGTGCCGCGCGTGGCGCTCGACGAGTGCATCGCGCTGCTCGACGGCCGGCCGGTCGACGAGCTGTGGATCGAAGGCTTTCCCGATCCGTCGAGCCCCGTCGCGGCGCTCGCGGCGCAGGCCTCCGATCGCGGCGTCACGACGCGCTACGTGCTCGCGCACGCGGCCACTCCCGGACACAGCTGGACGGTCGACTCCGTCGGCAACCTGACGACGTTGGCGGTGATCCGCACGCCGGCCGACGAGGTCGCGCTGGCGATGAAGCGGACGCTCGACCTCACGGTCGCGGTCCTCGCGTTGATCCTCGTCGGCCCGCTGCTCCTCCTCGTGTCGCTGCTCCTCGTCGCCGAGCGCAACGGACCGGTCCTCTTCCGGCAGGAGCGCGTCGGACGCAACGGACGTCGCTTCACGCTGTACAAGTTCCGCAGCATGGTGCCCGACGCGGAGGAGCGGCTCGCGGAGCTCGCCCAGTTGAACGAGATGCAAGGGCCGACGTTCAAGATCAAGAACGATCCGCGCGTCACGCCGCTCGGACGCTGGCTGCGCAAGCTCTCGATCGACGAGCTGCCGCAGCTGTTCAACGTCATCAAGGGCGAGATGAGCCTCGTCGGACCGCGTCCGCCGCTGCCGAGCGAAGTCGACTTGTACGCGCCGAGCCAGCGCCGGCGACTCTCGGTGCGGCCCGGGATCACGGGCCTGTGGCAGGTGCGCGGCCGCAACGAGATCCAGGACTTCGAGCGCTGGGTGAAGCTCGACCTCGAGTACATCGACCACTGGTCCCTGCAGTTCGACCTGTGGATCCTCTTGGCCACGATCCCCGCGGTGCTCTCCGCGCGCGGCGCGCGATAGGAGCCTCGCGTGGCCCGCACCATCCGACCGCTCGGCGTCACGATCCTGGTCGAGAACCTGCCCGTACCGTTCGACCGCCGCGTTTGGTGCGAGGCTTCGGCGCTGCGCGACGCGGGCTGCAGAGTCAGCGTCGTCGCGCCGCGCGCGGCCGGACAGGCCTGGCACGAGACGCTCGAGGGCATCGAGGTGTGCCGCTATCCAGCGCCGCTCACCGCCAGCGGATCGGTGAGCTACGCGTTCGAGTTCGGCTGGTGCTGGATCGCGAGCTTCCTGTGGGCGCTGCGCCTCTACTTCACGCGCGGCATCGACGTGCTGCACGCGTGCAATCCGCCCGACACGTTGTTCGGGATCGCGCTCTGCCTGCGGCCGCTGGGCGTGAAGTTCGTCTACGACCAGCACGACCTGTGCCCGGAGCTCTTGACCGCGAAGTACGGCGAGCGCAGCAAGACCTCGTTCGCGGGGCGCGTGCTGCGCTGGCTCGAGCGGCGCACGTACTCGGCGGCCGACCTCGTCATCTCTCCCAACGAGTCCTACGCCGACGTCGCGCGCACGCGCGGCCGCATGAGCGTCGATCGCGTGTTCGTCGTGCGGTCGGCTCCGCCGCGCGATCGGTTCGCGCTGCCCGCGCGGCCGTCGCTGCGCTGGCGGCGCGGGCACACGAGCCTCGTCGGCTACATCGGCGTCATGGGCGTGCAGGACGGCGTCGATCACCTCCTGCGCGCGGCGCACCGGCTCGTCCACGTCGAGAAGCGTCGCGACGTCGGCTTCCTGCTCATCGGCTCCGGCGACGAGCTCGAGGCCGTCCAGGCGCTCGCGGCCGAGCTGTGCCTCGAGGAGCACGTCGAGTTCACGGGCCGCATCGACGACTTGGGCGAGATCGCCGAGGCGCTCGGGTCGACGGACGTGTGCGTCTGCCCCGATCCGCACAACGCGTTCAACGACGTCTCGTCGATGAACAAGGTGGTCGAGTACATGGCGCTCGGAAAGCCCGTCGCCGCGTACGCGCTGACGGAGACGTGTGCGACGCTCGGCGCGGGCGGATGCTACGCCGACGATCGAACGCCCGAGGGGCTCGCGCGCGCGATCGGCACGCTGCTCGACGATCCCGCGCGGCGAGAGCGCATGGGGCGCGCGAACCGCGAGCGCTTCCTCGACGCTCTCACGTGGGAGCACCAGGTGCCGCGGCTGCTCGCGGCCTACCGGGCGCTGGGCCTCGTCGACCGGCCGGTCGGGACGATCGAGCGGGCCGCACAACGCATCCGCGCGACTTGATCCCGCGCGTCAGCGCCGTTCGATGTCGGTGTACACCGCGTCGCGCGCGCCGGTGTAGACCTGCGTCGGGCGGTAGAGCTTGTTCGCGCTCATCTGCTCGCGCCAGTGCGCGACGTAGCCCGCGACGCGCGCGATCGCGAACACGGGCGTGAAGAGATCCGTGGGGATGCCCAGCTTCGAGTACACGAGGCCCGAGAAGAAGTCGACGTTCGGATACACGCCCTTGTGTCCCAGGCGCGCGACGACCTCGCGCTCGAGCACGACGGCGGTGTCGTAGAGCGGCGTCGAGCCGTGCTGCGCGAAGAGCCGCTGCGCGAGCCCTTGTAGGATCTTCGCGCGCGGGTCCTTCGTCTTGTACACGCGGTGGCCGAAGCCCATGATCCGCGCGCGTCCGGTGAGCTCGCGCTCGAGCCAGGGCTTCACGTTCTCCGGCGCGCCGATCTCGGAGAGCTGCTCGAGCACCTCCTCGTTCGCGCCGCCGTGCAGCGGACCGCAGAGCGCGCCGACCGCGGACGCGCACACGGTGTACGGATCGGCCTCGGTCGACGCGACGACGCGGCCGGCGAACGTCGACGCGTTCATCGTGTGGTCCGCGTGCAGGATCAGCGCCGCGTCGAGGACGCGCGAGGCGAGCGCGTCGGGTGCCCGGCTGCCGAGCATCCACAGGAAGTTCGCGGCGGTGTCGAGCCGCGGATCGGGAGCGACGAACGGGAGGTTCTTCCGCGCGCGGTGGAACGCCGCGATGAGGACCGGCGTGGCGGCGATGAGACGCACGCACGCGTCGTCGCATGCCTCGCGGATCCCGAGCGCGGGTTTCGGCTGCGACATGCCGAGCGCGGCGA
>CAZQHA010000425.1:0-4047 GCA_964592795.1 uncultured Planctomycetaceae bacterium
GACCGCGCTGTACCGGGTTCCGATGCTCCCGGTCGGCGTCGAAGCGCAGACGCGCTTCCTGCAGGCCTATGCCGTTCGCGCGGACGGGATCACGCTCGGGAGCTTCGCGACGCTCACGGTCCTCGACTCTCCGCCCTGAATCGCGTGCGCGATCGCGGAGCGCTGGCTCACAGCGTGAAGCAGCGATCCATCCGTCGCGCGATGTCGGCCAGGCGCTCCTTGCCGCCGCCGTCGACTTCGGCGGCCGCCCAACCGGAGTAGCCGATCTCGTCGAGCGCGGCCATCACCGCCGTCCAGTCGCAGTCGCCGTCGCCGATCTCGACGTCGAACCCCTTCCAGAGGCCCAGCTCGTCGCGCTTCTTGCGGCTGTACTCCTTCACGTCGAGCTTCAGGATCCGCTTGCCGAGCGTGCGGATCCACTGTTCCGGCCAGCCGTAGTTCACGACGTTGCCGACGTCGAAGTGCCAGCCGATCCACGGGCTCTCGAATTGATCGACGTAGCGCGCGGCTTCGAGCGGACTGAGCAGGAACTGGTTCCACACGTTCTCGATCGCGACGTGGATCTCGAGCTCCTTCGCGAGCGGGAGCACCTCGCGGATCTCCGCGGTCGATCGATCCCATGCGTCCTGATAGCTGACCTTCTTGTTCACGACGGCGGGGACGAGGAGCACGCTCGTGCCGCCGAGCTGCTTAGAGTCGCGGAGCGCGGTCTCGAGCGCCTTGCGCCCCGTCGCGCGCACGTTCGCGTCGGGATCGGAGAGCGGCGAGCGCCAGTGCACCGAGTCGACGACGCCCGGGATCTCGACCTTCGCCTTCTCCTTCGCGGAGAGGATGTCGTCGATCGCGAGGTCCGTCGGACTGTCCATCTCGACGCCGTCGAAGCCGGAGCCCTTGAGCAGCTTGAACTTGTCGAGCACCGACAGGTCGCCCGCGACCATGCCGAACTTCAGGGCCTTCTTGATGGCGCGGCGCGAGGCGTTGCGCGGCTCGCGAGGCACCGCGGAGCTCGCCGCGAGCGCCGCCGACGCGATCAGGAGCTCCCGCCGGTCGATCACTAGATGAACTTCGTCCGTCCCGGCAGCGCCACCGGCGCGAGCGCGACATCGCCGAACTCGTAGCTCGGCGGCGTGAAGCTCTCCTTCGACGCGAGCGCTTGATCCCAAGTCAGCGTCTCGCCGGTGTACGCCGCCATGCGCGCCATGATCGCGAGCATCGTGCTGCGCGTCATCCACACGCCGTCGTTGCGCTCGGTGCCGGCGCGGATCGCGGCGAAGAGCTCGTCGAGCTCCGTCTGGTACATGTCGTTGTCTTCGCCTTCGAACGTCCACGGCGTCTCGCCTTCGATGCGGAAGTCGTGGTCCCAGCCGTTGATGTGCACCAAGCCCTTCTCGCCGATCACCGTGTCGGAGTTCTGCGTCCAGCAGCCCGCCCACTGGCGCGCCATGTGGAAGCCGCGCACGCCGTTCGCGTACTCGTACGTCGCGCCGAAGTGATCCCAGCCGTTGCCGCTCTCGGGGCCTTCGCGCGTCTGGCGTCCGCCGATCGCGTGCACGGAGAGCGGCGGCTCGTCCTTCATCGCCCACGCCATCTTGTCGAGGCTGTGCACGGCTTGCTCGACGACGTGGTCGCCGGAGAGCCACACGAAGCTGTACCAGTTGCGCATCTGGAACTCCATGTCGCTCCAACCCGGCTGACGCGCGTGCACGCCGTTCGGCGTCGCGAGGTACGTGCTGTACACCGCGCGCACCGCGCCGGCGCCGCCTTCGTGGATCTTCTCGTACGTCGCGCGGTGGCCGTACTTCGATCGCCAGCAGAAGCCCGAGACGAGCGCGATCTGCTTCGCGCGCGCGAGCTCCACGGTCTCGAGCACCGAGCGCACGCCCGGCGCGTCGACCGCGACCGGCTTCTCGCAGAAGATGTGCTTGCCCGCGTCGACCGCCGCGCGCAGGTGCGCGGGCCGGAAGTGCGGCGGCGTCGCCAGGATCACGACGTCGACGTCGCTCGCGAGCAGCTTCTGCGCCGCGTCGAATCCGGTGAACGTCGCCTCGGGTCGCACTTGGACGCGAGCGCTGCGCTCCGGGCCGAGCTCCTTCAGCAATCCGTCGAGGCACGTCGCGATGCGGTCGGGGAAGAGATCCGCGACCGCGGTCAGCACGACCGTGCCTTCCTCGGCGAGCAGCGCGTTGTACGCCGCGCCGGTGCCGCGCCCGCCGCAGCCGACCAGGCCGACCTTGAGCACGTCGGCGTCGCTCGATGGGATCGCGAGCGCGCGCCGGCCGAGCACGACCGGCACCGCGGCGAGTGAAGCCGTGTGGAGGAAATGGCGGCGCGTCAGCTGATGACCGCGCAGCACCTTGGCGATTCGTTCGTCGTGCATATCGCTACCACTGATCCGCGCGATGGACCGCGAGAGCGGCCTCGATCGCGCTCGTTCTCGGCGAGCACTCGAGGCCGACGTATCCACGATACCCGAGGTGCTCCAGCTCTTGGAGTACCCGCGTGTAGTTCACCTCGCCGGTCCCCGGCTCGTGGCGACCGGGCGTGTCGGCGATCTGCACGTAGCCGACGTGCGCGAAGCCCTCGCGCAAGCGGCCGCACAGGTCCCCCTCGGTGATCTGCAGGTGGTAGAGGTCCCAGTTGATCTTGACGTGCGTCGATCCCACCGCGGCGCAGATCGCGATCGCCGGCTCGCTGCCGTAGAGGCAGTGACCCTTGTGATCGACGCGGACGTTCATCGGCTCGAGGATCAGCGTCACGTCGTTCGCCTCGGCGATCTTCGCGGCGCGCTTCAACCCCGCGGCGATCGCGGCGTGCATGTCCTTCCGCGTCACGCCCGCGCGATCGTCGCCGCCGACGACGCACATCGCCTTCGCGCCGAGCCTCTTCGCGACCGCGCAACCGTCCTCGATCGACTTCACGAACGCGTCGTGGTGCTCCGGATCGTTGAGTCCGGGCGAGAAACCCCACGCGGTGAACTGCGCGACGTCGATTCCGAGCTCCTTGCACAACGTCGCGACGGCTTCCACGTCCTTGCTGCGCCAATCCCAGAACTCGATCGCGGGGAACCCGAGCCGCGCCGCTTCGCGGACGCGGTCGAGGAAGGGCAGCTTCGACCACCACATCTCGACGTTAACGGCGAAGCGCGTGTGCGGCGTGCGGCCCGGGCGAGCCGGCGGACCGGCCGCGCCGGCTTCGGGCTTCGATTGGGCGCGCGCGACGCCGCTCTTCGCGAAGAGCGCGGCGCCGCCCATGCACAGGCTGCGGCGGTCGAGGAGGTTCGTTGCGTTCATAGTTGGCTCAGGTACTCGATCAAGTCGCGCATCTCGCGCGGCGTGAGGAACTGCGCGTGCCCATCCGGCATCGCCGAGAGCCCGTCGCGGCGCGACTCGATCTCGGCGGCTTCGACCTCGACGGTCTCGCCCGACGAGGTGAGCACGCGCACGCATTGCGGGTCCTCCCCGATCACGCGGCCGTCGACGTAGCCGCCTTCGCGCAGCGCGATCACGCTCGTCTGATAGCCCGGGGCCATGCGCCGATTGGGGACGACGATCGACTCGAGCAGCGCGAGGCGGCCGAGCCGCTCGCCGATCCCGACGAGGTTCGGCCCGACGCGACCGCCGCCGTCCTGCTCGAACGTCGTCTCTGCCTCGTGGCAGCGCAGGCACGAGGTCTCCGCCTTGTTGCGGAAGATCTTGCGGCCCGCGTCGACGTCGCCGCCGAGCAGCGAGTGCTGATACGGCGCGAGCAACGGGTCGTCCGCGCCGGCGCGCGCGATTTCGGCGAGAACGGGCGCGAACGAACTTGCTCCGCGGCGAAGCGCCGCTTCGCAGAGGTCGAGCGCGACCTCGCCCGGCACGAGCCCGTGCGAGAGCTTCACGAGCTCGCGCAGGAGCAGCGCCTCGCCGGACGGATCGTCGATCTTCGCGAGCACGTCGCACGCCGCGCGGCGCTCGCGGATCTCGCCTTGCCCGACGATCCGGTCGAGCAGCGGCAGCGCATCGCTCATCGGCAAGAGCCCGATCGCGCCGACGGCCGCCGCGCGCAGCT
>CAZQHA010000426.1:0-4037 GCA_964592795.1 uncultured Planctomycetaceae bacterium
TGGTCGAACGGCATGATCATCAAGTGGGGAGCTCCGTGATCGCGTAAGCGAGCACGAGCTCTGAGCAACGGATGGCGCCGCGCATGCGGCGCCATCTTCTTTTGAGACCTACACTCGTCGCGGCTCGCGCGAACGCGTGTGCTCGATCTCGGCGCGTCTCGACTCGTAGCCTGCGCGCCCCATCAGCGCGAACGCCGCCACCTTGCCGGCTTCGACGCCCGGCTGGTCGAACGCGTCGACTTGGTAGTGCTCGCCCATCACGGCGACGGCGAGCTCCATCAAGTACAGGTATTGGCCGACCGTGTGCGGCGTGACGCTCGGGAACTGGATCGTGAGGTTCGGCCGCGCCGCGTCGGTCAGCGCGATCCGCGTGCCTTCGTACTCGGCGTGGAAGAGCTCGTTCAGCGTGCGCCCGCACAGGTAGCCGACGCCGTCGAGGTCCTCGTGCGCGGCCGGAAGCTCGACCACGTGATCGGCGTCGCGCACGGTGAGGAACGTGAACCACTTGTCGTGCGGGCCCTCGACGTAGAGCTGGACCTGGCTGTGCTGATCGGTGACGCCGACCGCGCGCACCGGCGTGGGGCCGGTGAACACCTCGCGTCCAGCTCGATTGACGCGCTTGCCCAGCGACTCGGCCGAAAGCTGCGCGTACCAATCCGCGAGATCGCGCAGTCGGTGGCTGTACGCGAACGTCACCGCGACCGGCTTGTGCTTGCGCGCCTGCATCGACCACTGAACGGCCGCGTAGAGCAGCGCGGGATTGCTCGCGAGCTCGAAGCCGGAGCACGCCTCGACCATCGACGCCGCCCCCGCGACGAGCCCCATCACGTCGATGCCGACGAGCGCCGCAGGCAGGAGCCCCACCGGCGACAGCACGCTGTAGCGCCCGCCGACTCCGTCCGGGACCCCGAACGACGCGTAGCCGTCGCGCCGAACGATCTCGCGCAGCGGTCCGGCGCGCTCGTCGGTCGTGACCACGATGTGCGCTGCGTGCGCTTCCTCGCCGAGCCGGTCGACGAGCTGGCGCCGGAAGATCAGGAACTGCGCCATCGTCTCGGGGGTGGCTCCCGACTTCGAGATGACGTTGAACAGGCACTCGGAAGGATCGATCGAGTCGAGGAACTCGCCGATCAGATCCGGATCGATGTTGTCGAGGACGAAGAGCCGCGGCAGCCCGCCCCGGGCCACGAGGTTGTGGTACGGGCTGTTCAGCGCCGTCTGCAGCGCGATGTTGCCGAGCGCCGAGCCGCCGATCCCGAGCACGACGACGTTGCGAAAGCGACCGGCGACCGACGCGGCGTAGTCCAGGATCTCGCCGTGGACGGGGTTCGGAAACGGCAGGTCCAGCCAGCGCAGATCCCGCTCGCGGCGCGCGAGCACCGCGGAAAGCGCCGCGCGCGACGGCTGCGCGAGCGCTTCGAGCTCGCCTTCGTCGAGGCCGTGCGCGTGCCCGACCGCGCTCGCGAGCACGTTCGTGTAGTCGATCGAAATGCGGTCCACGTTCTCCTCCCGTGCGGCTCGGCGCGAGAGACTACGGACCGCCTAACGCGACGGCAAAGGGCGCGTCAGTCGCGGCGGCGCATCAGGAGGTACGCGAGCGTCGCGAGCGCGGTCAGCGCGCCGGCGACGTACGTCATCGCCGCGGCGCTCAAGACCTTCTTGACGCCCAGCGCTTCCTCCTGAGTGCTGACGATGCCGCTCGACGCCAGGACGGCCTTGGCGCGGTTCGACGCGTCGAACTCGACCGGCAGCGTGATCAGCTGGAAGACGACGGTCGCGCCGAAGAGCAGGATCGCGACGTCGACGAGCCAGCCCCATTGCGGCAGCGCCATCCCGGCGATGAACACCCAGATCCACAGGTTCGATCCGATCGACGCGATCGGGACCATCTGCGAGCGGAACGTGAGCGGGACGTAGTTCGTCGCGTGCTGGATCGCGTGTCCGGCCTCGTGCGCGGCGACGGCGATCGAGGAGACGGAGCGGCCGTCGTAGACCTCGGGCGACAGGCGCAGCGTCTTCGAGCGCGGATCGTAGTGGTCGGACAGGAAGCCCTGATGGCGCTCGATCGAGACGTCCGCGCCGCCGGCTCGCGCGACCGCCGCGGCGGCCTGTGCGCCCGTCATCCCCGTGCGCACTCCGACGTTGGAGAAGCGCATGAACGTGCTCTTCACCTTGATCGAGGCGTACAGCGCGATGAGGACGGTCGGTCCGACGATGAGCCAGTAGATCGGGTCGAACATCGGCATGAGGTGGGTCTCCTAGGTCGCGCGTTGGGCGCCGAGCGCGATTCGGGCGACAAGTCTATACGTCATTCGAGTCCGCATTTGCAGTCGCGGGGAGTACGCGCGGACCGGAAAGTTCTTCTCCCCGGATTCCGGCCCTGCGCGCCCTCCGCAGGGCGGAGTAAGCTTTGGGCCGAAGCGAGGCTGGCCGGTGGTAGAGACGATCGCTACGTACGAGGTGCGCGTGTCCGGGCTGTGGCGCACGGTCCACACGATCACGAGCAACGGCGAGCGGATCGGTGAGCTCACCGTCGCCCGCAACAACAAGGGCTTGATCACGCGCGGCGAGTACCGCCCCGAGAAGGGCGAAGTCCTGCATCTGCGGCGCGATCCGGGCCTGCTGCGCAGCCAGTTCTCGCTCTGGACGGAAGGCCGCGAGTGGTTGGGGTCGTCCCTGCGCTCGAGCTTCGTGCGCCGCGAGATCGCGCTGGCGACCGGGAACAAGCCCTACCGCGTGCTACCGCTGCCCGGCTTCGGCCGCGGCTGGCGGATGCTGGCGCCCAAGACGGGCGAGATGGCGCGGATCACTCCGGTGCCGTTCGGTCGGACGACCCGCATCGAGGTCTTCCGGCGCGTCGATTTCGAGCTCGTCCTGTTCGCGTACTTCCTCGGACATCAGGTCTACGCGGAGTCCTTCTGGCCTTCGCGCGACCTCCTGGCCGAGCAGGACAGCGTGCCGACCCCGTCCAAGGCCTAGGAGCTCCGGCGGCGGGCCGGCTTTTTCCGATGTGGGAGGAACTCCCGCGGTTGCTTTGCCGAACCGAGCGTTAACATCCTCGGTCCGCAGGAAGCAACGGCCGCTGACAGCGTCCATCGCCCGACATGCGAAACCCCGCCGAACCTGCCGATCCGGCGCCGGCGAACCACAGTACCCACCCGCCCTCGGCGGAGCACTCCCGCTAGGGCCAAAAGCGTCATGCGCCCCATCCTCGTTCTCGCCCTCGTCATCGTCGCGATCGCGGCGCTGATCTTCGGAGTCATGCGACTCCTGCCCGAGACCCCCACCGCGACGGATCCCACGACGACGGCGACCTCGCGCACCACCAACGAGCCCGCCAAGTCGCCGATCTCGGTCTCGCCGCTCGACGGCGGCGGACAGGAGACGCCCGATCGCACGGTGCAGGCGCCGTCCGACACGACGGGCGCGCGCAAGCTCGACCCGAGCGCCATCTCCGGCTTCGACAACGTGTTCAGCGGCCTGGTGCGCAATCCCCAGGGCCAGCCGGTGTCGGGCGCCGAGGTCACGATCAGCACGGCCAACACGAGCAACTTGTTCTTCGTCAACGAGAAGTTCGACACGAGCAAGGACATGACGCAGCGCACCGACGGCGAAGGGCGCTTCGCGTTCCGCAACGTCGAGCCGCGCGAGCGCTACCGCATCACCGTCAAGCACCCCGAGTACACGCGCTACGAGGACACGTCGATCCCCGTCGGCGACGCCGGGACGTTCACCGAGCCGCCGATCACGCTGACGCAGGGTGCGACGCTCGCGGGAACCATCCGCGACGAGGGCGGCAACGCGGTCAACGACGCGACGATCCACCTCGACGGGATGATCTACCAGGGATCGATCTACGTGCCGCCCGACCGGATGATCGCGAAGAGCGACCGCGAAGGCCGCTTCACCATCGTCAACGTGCCGAAGGGCCAGCGCATCATGACCGTGATGGCGCAGGGCTACGGCACGATCACGGTCAACGGCCTCGTGTTCGATCGAGAGGAGACCGTGACGCGCGACGTGACCCTCAAGGTCGG
>CAZQHA010000427.1:0-3993 GCA_964592795.1 uncultured Planctomycetaceae bacterium
GACATGCTTATGCGGCACGACGCCGTCGTGGTACCACACGTCGCGCGCGCGGTCCCATTCGACGGGACATCGCGCGCGCTGCACGACGAACACGGTGTGGACGGCTTCGATCCCGCGGCAGGCCTCGTCGACTTGGACCTTGAGCGGCAGCACCGCCCCGCGGCGGAACCCGCCGTCGGCGGTGACGACCGCCGTGCAACCGCCGTCGAGGATCCGCTCGCGCAAGGCCTGCGCGCTGAACCCGCCGAACACGACCGAGTGCGCCGCGCCCAGCCGCGCGCAAGCGAGCATCGCGACCGCGGCTTCGGGGATCATGGGCATGTAGATCGCGACGCGATCGCCGCGACGGACGCCGCGCCGCTTCAGCGCGTTGGCGAAGCGGCAGACCTCGAGGTGCAGCTCGGCGTAGGTCAGCGTGCGCATGTCGCCCGGCTCGCCCTCCCACAGGATCGCAGGCTTGTCGGCCCGGTGGGTCGCGACGTGTTGGTCGAGACAGATGGCGCTGACGTTGAGCTTGCCGCCGACGAACCACTTCGCGAAGGGAGCTTCGCTCCAGTCCAGCACCTGTTTGAAGGGCTGGATCCAGGGCAGCTCCCCCGCGACACGGCCCCAGAAACGCTCGGGCTCGTGGATCGACTCGCGGTACATCCGCTCGTAGATCTCCTCTTTCCCGAGGCGGCTCTTCGCCTGGAAGTCCCGCGGCGGCGGGAAGTGTCGGTTCTCGTGCAGAACGTTGTCGATCTGGCTCATGACTCCTCCCGCTCGCGGACGGCCAGCGTAGCGGCCAGACGGGACACGGCCAACGTTCGGACAGCCCAACGCGCGCGAGAGCGACGCGCTCGCCGTTCGCGGGAATCGGTCCCGATCCGTTGCGATCCAGGTGCGCGTCACCCGCGGCGCATGCGTAATAGTAGGTACGCGCCAATTCGCTCGGCGTCCGATTCGAGCTTCGGGCGGAGTCACCCGCGACGGCGCGACGCGCGGGTCACGCGCGCTTGGCGAACAGCGTGAAATACCGCAGAACGCGGCCCGCGAGGCGCACGGGATTGCGCATCTCGCGCACGAGCCGCTTCGGCCGCCGGTAGAAGCGCCGATAGCCCTCGCGGATCTTCGCTTCGATCATCGCCGCCGACATGAACTCGTTGCCTTCGAGCGCCTGGAAGCCCGTCATCTGCGCGTAATCGAAGTCGCGGCTCCCGTGCAGCATCTTGTAGAGCGGCGTTCCGGGATACGCCGTCACGGCGCAGAACTGCACTTGGTCGGGGTCGAAGCGCTCGACGAGCTCGAACGTCTCCTCGACCATCGCCGGCGTCTCCTCGGGGAAGCCGATCATGCAGAACGCGCGCGTCTCGATGCCGCTGTCGCGGCACGCGCGGAACACTTCGACGCCCTTCTCCATGTCGGCGAGCTTGTTGCCGCAGTGCTTTTTCTGGATCTCGGCGTTCCCCGACTCGACGCCGAGCGAGATGTGCGTGCAGCCGGCCTTCGCCATCTTCTCGATCAGCGGGCGATCGAGCGTCTTCACCGCCGTCTCGCACTGCCATTCGAGGTCGAGTTTTTCGCGCAGGATCCCGTCGCAGATCGCGTGGATGCGGTCCTTGCGCGTCGTGAAGATCGGGTCGCGGAAGACGACGTGACGCAATCCGTGATTGCGGTGGAGATCGACGAGCTCCGCGACGACGTTCTCGGGCGAGCGGAAGCGGAAGCGCAGTCCCTGTGCGAGCGTGTAGCCGCAGAACGAGCAATCGAGCGGACAGCCGCGCGAGCTCTTGACGGTCGTCACCGCGCCGTCGAGCCCCGGGAAGTGGTACGCGTGGTTGTCGAGCAGGTGGCGCGCGGGCAGCGGCAGATCGTCGAGCTGCGCGATCTTCTCGCGCTCCGGCTCGTGCACGATGTCGCCCGGAGCGCGGCGCCAGCTCGTGCCTTGCACGCCTTCGAGCGACTGGCCCGCGGCGACGCGCTCGGCGATCTCGCGCACGGTGTATTCGGGCTCGCCGCGCACCACGACGTCGACGCTCTCGTGCTCGAAGATCTCGCCGGGCGTGTACGTCACTTGGCTGCCGAGGATCGCGACCGGCACGCCGAGCGACTTGCGCACGTCGCGGCACAGGCGCAGATCCTGGTCGAGCGACGTGCTGCTCGAGTCGACGCACACGAGCTCGGGCTTGTCCGAGACGATCGACGCGACCGCGTCCTCGACGTCGAGGCCGAGCGCGTCGCTGTCGTGGATCGACACCTGGTGACCGGCCGCCTCGAGCACGCTCGCCACGTGCGCGAGCTCGAGCGGCGGATAGAGGAGCCCGGGGTTCACCGCCATGCCGAAGCCGCCCATGAGACCGCGGCTGACGCGGAACTCGGGAGGGCTCGGCGGATTGACGAGAACGATCTTCACGGGCCGCAGTGGAGTCTACTCGGGACGCGGAGCGCGTGCCGCCATCGCGATCCCTATGAGCGGCGCGCTTACTCTTTACGGAGCTCGCCGCCGAGGCCTGCTGCCTCGCGTGCGACGCGCTCGAGGAACTTCGCGACGTCGTTCTCGGTCAGCGTGCGGCTGTCGGACTGCAGGAGCACGTGGAATGCGAGCGATTTCTTCCCGGCGCCCAGGTTCGGACCGGCGTAGACGTCGAAGAGCTCCGTCGATTCGACGAGCCCTTTTCCCGCGCGCTGGATGGCTTCCACGAGCTCGCGTGCCATCCGCTCCTGCGGGGCCGCGAGCGCGACGTCGACCTTGACGCCGGGGAACTTCGGCACGGGCTTGTAGCCGGGCTTCTTCAGAGGCGCGTCGAGCAGCGCGTCGATCGAGATCTCGGCGCACGCGACGTCGCTCGCGAGCTCGCCCGAAAGGCCGAGCGATCGGACGAGCGCGGGCTCGAGCACCGCGAGCGTGCCGATCGTAGGACCGCCGTTCGACAATCTCCCGACGAGACACCGGCCGGGATGCGCCCATGAGGGCGCGCCGCCGCTCGCACAAGCCGTCCATTCGACCGGCTCGCGACCGCTCGCGAGCGCGAGATCCTCGACCACTCCTTGCAGCGCGGAGAAGCGCGACGCGTCGAAGCGCGCGTTCTTCGCCGGCGGCGGCGCGGCCCACAGGAGCGCGAGCTCGTGACGCTCGAGCGGCTCGCCGCGTGCGCTCGGCTGCTCGGGTAGATAGCCCTTCCCGATCTCGTACATGCGCACCTCGGCGCGCTGGCGGCGATTGCCGGCCAGCGACGCGAGGAGGCTCGGCAGGACGCTGCGGCGGATCTTCGAGAAGCCCTCGGCGACCGGGTTCACGACGGAGACGTGCGGCGCGCTCGCGAGGCCGACACGGGCGAGCAGATCGTCGGCGACGAACGAGTACGACATCGTCTCGTGGAAGCGCGCCGCTCCCGACAGACGGTCCTGGAGCGTGCGCACGAGCAGTCGGCGCTTCCAGACGTCGTCGCGCGGCGGCGGAACGATCTCACCGACGAGATTCCGCTCCGCGATGTTGCCGTAGCGGTGGATGCGGCCGACTTCCTCGACGAGGTCTTCCTCGATCGAGATGTCCTTCGTAGCGCGCGCGGCCGGAACACGAACGTAGAGCTCCTCGCCGCTGCGCTCGACGCCGAACTGGAGGCGCTTCAGGATGTCGGCGATCTCCGTGTCGGAGATGTCAGCCCCGAGGCGCGAGCGCGCGCGGTCGCCACGCAAGCGAACGATCTTCGAGGGATCGGTCCAGTTGCCCTCGTCGGTCGCGCGGGACGGCAGCACGAGATCGGGACGGATCTCGCGCAGGAGATGCACGAAGTGCGCGGCGGCCTTCATGGGCAGCGTCGGGTCGAGGCTCTTCTCGAAGCGCGCCGACGAGTCCGTGCGCAGCGCGAGCCGCTGTGCGGTGCGCCGCACGGTCGCGGGATGGAACGTCGCGACCTCGAGGAGTAGCGAGCTCGTCCCCTCCGCCACCTTCGAGCCTTCGCCGCCCATCACGCCGGCGAGCGCGACCGGCTCGTCGCCCGAGCAGATCAGCAT
>CAZQHA010000428.1:0-3991 GCA_964592795.1 uncultured Planctomycetaceae bacterium
CGCCCCTGCCGGCGATGCCAGCGGGCCAGGGCAGCGGTGACGGTGGTCTTGCCTCGAAGCGTGGCGCGGTGCGCACCGTTCTCGGAGAACTCGACGAGCTCGTACAGCTCGCCTTGACTCCGATCCGCGCCGCGCGTGCGCCGGCGATTCGCTTCCGTCACGCGCGGCAGCGACGACTGCAGGCCGTGGATCGTGGCCGTGAAGTCGGAATGAAGCGGCAGCTCGTGCCGGTCCTCGACCCACGCGCAGAAGCGTTCGAGCGCGCGCAACAGTCGCCGCGCGGCATCGGCGTTGTCGAGCCGATCGCTCTCCGGGAGCCAGTAGCACGTGTACGCGAGCAAGTCCTTCGCGCGCAGGTTCTCGAACACGCCGATGTGCGCCGCGAACTGTCCGAAGCTACGCACGACCTCGAGCTCGTCGCGCTCGCGCGGACCGCGCTCCGCTTCCGTCTCCCAGAGGAACTCCTCGATCATCGCGCCTACGACGCCCGGGAAATCGGGCGCGGGCGTGTCGTCGTCCGCGGCTTCGTCCGGGAGCTCGTCGAGCGCCAGCTTCTTCTCGAGCTCGTCGAGCAGCGGCGCGACCGGGGCGCCGCTCTTGCTCTGCCGATCGAATTCCGCGAGGGCCTCGGCCACCCCCGTTCGTCGCGGACGTCCGTTCGAAGTCTCGTGCGGCTGAACGCGATCGTCGGCGGCGCCCGCCATCTGCGCCTGGGCTGCAACCAAGCTGCGCCGCACGGCGTCGAGATCGAGCGACGTCTCGAATGCGAGTCGATCGAGCACCCTTCCGAGCGGCTCTTCGGCGCGATACATGAGCGGATCGTCGCTGAGCGGCGCCGACGCGAGATCGGCGAGGATCGAGTCGACGTCCTCGCCCGAGACGCCGCCCTCGAGCAGGAGACGGCGGCACTCCCCCACCGCGTCGCCTTCGGTCGCCACCGCGTTCGCGAAGAACATCGACTCGAGCTCCACCTGCGTGAGCCGCAGCACTCCGCGGCGACCGTTTCGCGCGTGCTCGATGTCGCTGCGCACCGCGCGCAGCAGCGCTTCGTTGCGATAGAACGCGGCCGCGCTCGACACGTAGTAGAGACCGCTGTCGAGGCGGAACACGCGTCCGGCGATCAGGTCGCCGACCGCGAGCATGTTCGACCCCTCGGGTTCGTGGACCGGATACTCGCCGGCCCCGACGACGTCCGAGATCCACAGTCCCTGGCCGCGTTCCACGCCCGTGACCTCGAACACGCTCACGAACGAGTCCTGGAGCGACGACGCGGATTCCGGGCTGATGTCCACGCCGGCTTCCTGGGCGCGCGCGAGTGCGCGGTCGAGCGACGAACGGTCGGGATCGGAGCCTTCACGCTCGAGCAGGAACCATTCGAGGTGCCGCCGTGCGGCATCGGTGCGCGCGGCGGACTCGCTCGTCCCCACCGGCCGGCGGAAGAACTCACGGGCGCTCGCCCGGAATTCGGCGGAGAGCTCGCGGTCGCGCGTGATCACGTCGCGCAACGCGACGAGGCTCTGTTCGATCGTGTGGGAGCGAGGCGTCATCGGACGTTGTGGCCGCATCGGCCAATTCCCTAGTCTAGTCTGCCGCTCGGGCGCCTCAACCGGCGCGACGCGCCGACACCCGAGCTTCGTGAGACCCGCCGCATGCGACCGCTGACCGTGCTCTCCCTCGACGAGATCCGATGGCTGGACGTCTTCGGGCTCGGCGTCGTCGTCCTTTTCACCATCTTGGGGATCCGTCGCGGGCTGTGGTGGCAGGTGGTGCGCCTGCTCGGTCTCGTATGCTCGCTCGCCGTAGCTCGAGCGACCGCGCCGAGCCTCGGCGTGAAGGTCCACGCGCTCACGGAGCTCGGCTCGCGCGTGTCGCATGGTGCCGCGTGGACCGCCGTGTTCGTCGCCGGGCTGCTCGTCGTCGCGCTGATCGGCAGGATCGGCCGCGCGAGCCTCGAAGCCGTGCAGCTCGGTTGGCTCGATCGGGTCGGCGGGGCGGTCGCGGGCCTCGTCAGCGGCGTGGTGCTCTTCACCGGCATGCTGCTGTGCATGTGCCAAGTGCTCCCCGACGCATTTCTGCGCGACGCGCTGCGCGGCTCGCGCAGCGAGCGCGTTCTCGCGGCGGTCGAACGCGGTGTGCCGGTGCTCTTGGACGCGCGCGCGGCGGCCTCGGTGCGGACGTACGTGCGCGAGTGACGGGCGCGCGCGGCGGCCCCCGTCGTCTCGCTCCTTGACACGCGTCGCGCGCGCGCTACTTTCGGGCCAGTCTTTGACTGCGAGCGCAGACGGGGAAGCAGGTAGAAGCCTGCACGGTCCCGCCACTGTGAGTCGTACGTCCGGGATCTCCGCAGAGACGCGACTGTGCGGCCGCACGCGCCGCACACGAACCGTCTCGGGTCACTGGGGTCGATCGACCCTGGGAAGGCTGGGAGTTCCGGACTCCGCGACGAGTCAGGATATCCGCTGCGACTCGCGTACCGCCGGCCTCGGAGAAGGGCTCGGCCGTGCTCTCGCGGATTCCTGCGGCAGCCGACCCGGCCCCTTCGCGGCCGGACTTTCGACGAACCATCGAACGGAGGTCCGCATGTTCCGCATCACGCTCGGCGCCGCAGCGATCAGCCTGCTCGCCGCTTCATCCCCGGGTCAGACTTCAGCACCGCTCCACCAACCGATCGGCCCCGAGATCCGTCACGTGGCCGACGATCTCGCGCACGGCTTCACACTGGGCGAGCGACGTCCGGTCGGCATCATCGACGCCTATGCGACGCTCGCGAACGGCGATCGCGTCGTGTTCGACGGGATCTCGGTGTTCCGCACCGCGCCCGACGGCACGGTCCTCGCGAACTACGGCAGTCTGCCGTCGTTCGGCTTTCCGAGCTTCGTCGTGCCCGATCCGACGGAGACGTTCGCGCTGGTCGGCGAGAGCACCGACGGCGTCCTCTACAAGGTCGCGCTCTCCGGTGCGAGCTTCGCGCCGCTCGCCGACCTCGACTTCAATTTCGAAGCCTGCTTCGAGACGGTCGCGAGCGTGCTGGTCAGCGCCGCACCGTGCGGGTTCAGCTGCGGAAGCGAGATCTACCGCGTCCACACGACCACCGGCGCGCTGACGCTCGTCGCGAGCGTCACCGGTCCGTCGGGCCCGCTCGCGCGCGCGACGAACGGGGATCTCTACTACGCCCTGCAATCCGACACGTTCCTGCCCGGCTCCTACTCGATCCTGCGCTGGAGCGCGGGCCAGGTCGCGGGCGGACCCGTGCTGGGAGTGAACGACGCGGTCGTGTTCGCGTCCGCGCTCGACGGCGGCGCGGACATCGCGATCGACCACGTGCGCGGTCACGTGTTCCTCGCGGAATCGCGGTTCGGCGGTCCTAGCCACGTCGTCGAGTTCGCCGCCGACGGGACGCGCCTCTCGAACGTCGTGACGAGCGACAACTGGCTCTCGAACTTCGAGTTCGAGTTCGGCGCCGGCCCGGGCTCGTTCGAGGCGTACCAGCCCGCGAACGGCGTGTCGCTCCGCTACCGCTCCACGCATTACGGCGTCATCGGGTACTCCGACGTCGTGACGGTCCGCCCACGGCGTCCGATCGCCTCGATCGGCGGTCCCGGTCTCACCGGCGTCGGTGACGTCACCGTCGTCGTCGAGAACGCCGCGCCGAACGGCTCGCTCGTGATGCTGATGTCCCCCGATCGACTCTACAACCCGATCGAGTCGACGTACGACCTCGGCACGTTCTTGTTCCATACCGGCATGCCGCAGGGATCGATCCACATCGTCGCGGAGGTACCGACGGACGCGTGGGGCCGCGGCGAGTGGACGTACCACAACCGCGGGAACATGCAGGGCACTGCGGCGATCCAAGCTTGGACGAAGGACGCGGGCGGAGTGCGCGTCGGCAGCTCGACGACCGTGTTCAACTGAGAGACGCGCGGGCCCCGGCAGCGAGAGCTCGCTCCCCGGCCCCCCCGGTCCGCTCGGAGTCTGCCCGATGCCCGCC
>CAZQHA010000429.1:0-3983 GCA_964592795.1 uncultured Planctomycetaceae bacterium
GGGCCCGGGCTGGAAGCGGAAGCGCCCTTCCGCCGGGCGGTACACGCTCGTGCCGGTGATGTCCGCGGGCATCAGGTCGGGCGTGAACTGGATCCGTCCGTAGGTTCCTCCGAGCGCGGTCGCGAGCGTGCGCACGAGCAGCGTCTTCGCGACGCCTGGCGGTCCTTCGAGCAGCACGTGTCCGCCGGCGAGCGCGGCGACGAGGCACGACTCGACCTCGGCATCGAGCCCGACGATCGCGCGGTGCACCGCATGCTTCACGCGGTCGGACAGGGAAGCCGGCGCGACCGCCGGCGTGGTCTGGGTCGTGAGATCGTTCATTCGGGGGAAGCGCGCGCGGGAGACGCGCGGCGGCGGCCCACTCTAGCGTCGACCTCCGCCTCGAGCCGAGCCAGCTCGGCTCCCAGCGCCTCGAGCTCGACGTCACTCGCGCCGACCGGTCCCGTGAAGAGCTCGCGCCATCGCGCGGCGTGCGCCGCGTCGATCCCCGCGCGGCGCGCGATCGAGTCGACGTCGGCGGCGCTGTCGATCCGCTCCGTGCGCTCGGGGGAGACCCGCAGCTTCTGGCACAGGGAGCGCAGAACGCCCGCGCGCAGCATCCGCGCGAGCACGTCGTACCGCCCCGAGCGGGCGAACAGGCTCGCGAGCGAGCGCGCGCGCAAGATCGGCGACGCCTGCGCGAGCGGCACCGGATCGCGCGGGAAGCGCAACGTCCATCCGGCGCGCCACGCCAAGAGAACGAGCAACAGCAAGACGTGCGCGGTCGCGAGCACGAGGCTCGGACCGGTCGCGATCGCGATCGGGGTGCTCGCTTCCCACAGGCCGATCGCGAACTCGTCGAAGAGGAGCCGCCCGCCGCGCGAGACCTCCTCGAACAGGGAAACCGCCAGGAGCGCGTGGTCGCTCGCGCCGAGCTTTCCGTTCTCGAGGAACTCGTCGTCGCCGAGCACGATGATGCGGCCGTTGCCGAGCGCGACCTGCAGCGCGAGCCGCTCGTCCTCCCCTCCGCCGGCCGGCCCGCCGCGCCACAGCTCGCGCACGTCGCTCGCCGGATCGAGGCTCTCGAACGTCGACAGGGACCCCCACTCGGCGTTCCACGTCTGGCCGCTCGACGTGTGGACGACGACGCTCGACCACGCGGGGTCGTGCGCGCGCTCGATCTCTCGGCAGGGCTCGCATCCGAGATCCTCGACGAGGAATTCCTTGGCGCGCGGCCCGAACGGGAGCACGAGCGTTCCGCCCGACTCGACGAAGCGCCGGTAGTGCCGCAGCGATCGGAAATCGAGCGACGCGTGCGGCGCGCGCACCGACTCGGGTTCGTCCTCTTCGTCCGCCAGCGCTTCGTCGCTCCGCTGCGCGTCGCTGGGGCGCGGCGCGGACGCGAGCCACAGCACGTGCTCGCCGGACGGCAGCGCGCCGGGGAACTTGCGCCACGCTTCGGGGACGTAGCCCAGGCCTCCGAACAGGAGGAAGAGCGCGCGCCTTCCTTCGGGCTCGGCGGACGCGACGCTGCCGCGGACCGACTCCGCCGGTCCGCCGACCACTTGCGTGAGCAGCGCGAAGACGATCACGAGCACGCCGATCGCGATCGCGCCCGCTCGTTCGAGCCGCGGACGGCTCATGTCGACGCTCCGAGGAGCCACCGGTCGCAGAGCGCCGCCAGCTCGTCGACGTCGCGCGCGAAGACCGGCGCGCGGCCGAAGCTGACCGCGTCGAGCCGCGGCACGAGCGGCGCGAGCAGCGCGCGGATCTCGTCGTGCGGCGCGCCGCGCTCGAGCGCTTCGCGGCACGTCCACGAGTCGCGGTACTCGATCGCGCCGCGCTCGGAGAGCCCGACGACCAGCGCCCAGAAGTAGAGTCGCGCCGCGTTCGAGAGATCGCCTTGCTCGGCGGCGCGCCGCGCCTCGGCGTAGAGCTCCGCCGCGCGAGCCGCGCGCCGCTCGCTTGCGGAGGGCTCCGGCGCGGACGAGCGGCGGCGCGCGGGCCAGAAGCGCCGAACGGCGAGGACGATCCCGAGCAGCACGATCGCGATCGCGATGCCGTACAGGACCTCGATCGGGATCGGCAGGTTCGGCATGGAATCGACGCGCAAGAGATCGCCGAGCCAATCGAAGAACTCGACCACGCGATCGCCCAGCCAATCGGTCACGCCGCGCGAGCGCGGCCGGAACTCCGGCCGCATCAGGATCTCGGCGACGCGCTCGCGCACCTGCGCTTCGTCCGCCTGGGCGAGCGCGTTCATGCGCGCGCTCCCGATGCTCCGGTCGCGCCCGGCGCGACCGGAGCGATCGCCGCGATGCGCGCGCGCAGATCGCGACCTTCACGCCGCACGAGACAATCGATGTAGAACACGGTCGTGATCACGCCGGCGACGGCGCTCGCGATGCCCATGAAGAGCGACGTGAACGCGATGATCACCGCGTACATCAAGGTGTGGTCGACGCGGAACGCCTCGGAGAGCTCGGCGAGCGCGAGCGGGTGGTCGACGACGCCGACGAGCAGCGAGAAAGGCGACACGAGCGCGAAGCTGACGATCATGATCGCGGCCCAGCGCAGGAAGCTGCCGGTGGAGAGCGAGAAGCTGCGCCGCAGCGTCTCGCCGATGCCGGCGTCCTCGATCACGTAGATCGAAGGCGCGAGCGCGAGCTTCCACGCGATGAAGAAGTACGGCACGACGCACATCACCATGCCGACGCCCGCGGCGATGCCGGTCAGGAACGCGATCACGACGAGGCCGAACGAGCGACGCAGCGCGCGCAGCAGCGCGGACCCGACTCCGATCGGCGCGCCCTGCGCCGCGTCGAACACGAGGATCGCGACGACGGCGTTCGCGAGGCCCTGCACGAGCGCGCCGAGGAGCGCGAGGATGCCGGTGCCCGCGAGCTGCCCGAACACGGCGTCGAAATCGGTCGCCGGATCCCACGGCTGGACGCCGAGGACCGGCTGCAGGATGCGCACGGGCAGCCACAGGAGCGTGCAGACGCCGACGAGGACGGCCGCCCGGCCCTGGAGCAGCTCGAGCGCGGCGTCGAGGATCTCGCCCGGACCGCGCGGCGCGAGCGGGGCGAAACCGTGCTCGACTTCGCCGCCACGACGGGCGACGCGAGCGTCGGCGCGCGGGAGCTCGCGGAGGGGCGTCAGCGTCTGCTCGGTGTCGCGCTCGCGGCTCACGGGCCGAGAGCTTAGCGTGCTTCCCAGTTCTCCCACTCCGTGACACGCGAATCGAAGTCCATCGTTTCCGCGAGCGCCAAGATCGGCGCGGTCTTGGCGTGCGGTGCGGGGCTCGCGTGGCTGGCCGTCGAGCACCGCTCACCGCCGCCGAAGTCCGCGCCGGTCGCGGAGGCGCGACCGGTCGCGGCCGCGGAAGAGCTCGACGCGGAGCCGAGCGCGCCCGCTCGCGCGACCGCCGCGGAACCCGCGCCGGTGAGACCCGAACGAGTCGCGAGCGCGCCTCCGGACGGCCGCGTGCCACCCGGGATCATCGAGGGGCTCGTGCTGCGCGGCTCGACGCCGGTCCCGGGCGGCACGGTGTACTTCTGGCCGGGCTCGCAGCGCGCGCTGCCGCGCTCGCCGGCGGACACCTTGCAGAACGCCGCTCCGACGGAGCTCGCCCGGCGAGCGATCGACGGCGAAGGACGATTCGCGATCGCTCCGCTCGCGACGGGCGCGTACACGCTCGCGGTCGACGTCGGGAACGGTCCGACCTTCGAGACGAGCGTCGACCTCACGGAAGCGCGTCCGAGCGAGCGCGTCGTGATCGTGCTCGGCAGCTCGCGCGTGTTCGGCCACGTGTACGACACGCAGGGACGTCCGGTCGCGGATGCCGCCGTGCGGATCGGGATCGAAGCCGGCGGACGCGCGTTCAAGTCGCGCGCGTTCACCGACGCGCACGGCGCGTACGACGTGCGCGATCTCCCCGCGGGCTCGCACTGGCTCGTCGTCAACCGCGAAGGCGATCCGAACTGGTGGGCGGCCCTCGACGT
>CAZQHA010000430.1:0-3974 GCA_964592795.1 uncultured Planctomycetaceae bacterium
GTCGAACGCGCTCGCCGAGCGCTGGCGCGAGAAGTTCGAGCAGGAATTGATCGAGGGGTACGGCTGCACCGAGCTCTCGCCCGTGGTCGCGATCAACGTGCCCGACATCCTCACGACCGACGCGCGGCAGATCGGACACAAACCCGGCACCGTCGGGCGCGCGTTGCCGGGCGTCGCGCTGCGGATCGTCGATCCCGCGACCGGCGACGTCCTGCCGCCCGAGACGGAAGGCCTCCTGGTCGTCCGGGGCCCAAACGTCATGCGCGGCTACGTCGACGAGCCCGAGCGGACGGCCGAGGCGTTGCGCGACGGCTGGTACCAGACAGGCGACATGGCGCGAATCGATCGCGACGCGTTCCTCGTCATCACCGACCGATTGGCGCGCTTCAGCAAGATCGGCGGCGAGATGGTTCCGCACGGCCGCGTGGAGGCGGAGCTCTTGGCCGTCGCCGAGCGGCTCATGGGCGGATCGTCCGCGTCGACGCCGCTCGAGTTCGGCGTCACGTCTCTCTCCGACGAGCAGAAAGGCGAGCGGCTCGTCGTCGTGCACACGCGCCTCGCCTTCTCCGTGGAGGAGTGGACGCGAGGGCTTCGCGAATCGAGCCTGCCGAAGCTGTTCCTGCCGCGCGCGTCGAACTTCGTCGAGATCGAATCGATGCCGCGTCTGGGATCGGGCAAGACCGACCTGCGCGCGCTCCGCGAGCACGCGCGAGCGCGGCTGGCTCAGGACTGATCCGCGGCGCGGCGCACGCGCTCGATCTGCGCCGCGTGCCGCTCCGCGTGGAGCGCGATCACGTAGACGAACTCGTAGAGGTCGAGCCGCGCGTCCGGACCGACGACCGACATGCGGATCGTGTGCAGCGTGCCCTCGCCGCGCGGGAACTCGCGCAGCGCGCGAGCCGCTCGACCGCGCTGCTCCGCCAGGGACGCGCGGATCGTTCGGTCGTCGACACTCCCCGTCGGACGCATGTGGTCGGGACTGTCCCAGCGGAACCGGCGATCCGCCAATAGGTCGAGGCGATCGAAGCGTGGGAGCGCGGGCGCCTCGACGGGCTCACCGGCGCGAGCGAGACGGCGGCGGACCTTGTCGCCGATCTTCTCGACGAGCAGCAGCAGGAACTGGTTCGTCCGCGTGACGTGCTCCGCGATCTCGCGGATGGTCCACGACGTCGGCGTGAGCCGGACGATGCGCACGGCCGCGGGCAGGTCGAGCGAGCGTTCGATCGCCCCGAACGATCGGTCGACGCGGCCGGAGAGCGACTCGACGAGCCGCGCCCAGCCGCCGGTTTCGCTCACGCGTAGGTGGCGCTGACCTTGAACCCGACGACGATCGTGTCCTCGATCGGTCCGTCGGGGATCTCGATCCTGCCGTCGTAGATGCACATGTACTTCCAGCAGTTGTGCACGGCGTCCCAGTAGGGCAGGTAGATGAACTCCGCGTTGACGAGTGTGGCGTCGTTGTACCGCGGCTTCAGGAACGTCAGCACGTCCTCCGCGGTCAGGCGACGGATGTCCTGAGCCTGCAGGTACTCCTCCAGCTCCTTGAGGACCTTCCACAAGCCGTCGTCGGCGAGGAGTCGATCGAGCTTCTTCGCGGGCGCCTTGCGCGTCAGGGTGATCTCGGTAGCCATGTTCTCAATCTCTGCGGGAAGACAGAAGTGGAGAAGCGGGGCCGTGAGCTACGCCTCACGGTTGCGAGCGATGAGGCCGTGATTCTTCACTGCGCGGAGCTCCTCGCCAACCGGAACGTGAGGAATCGCGGCCGCTCCTCGCCCCAGCCGGCGATGAAGGGCGAGTTCAATCGGTGTTGCGGCGACAGGCCATCGTACTGGAGCGTATAGATCAGGCCGTCGACGATCACGGACGAAGTCATCTCCCCGACGAAGTCGATGCCGCGACCGGGGAAGTCCACGTGAGCGTCGCGCAACGCGGTCGCAAGTTCGGAGCCGGACGGCAATCGCGCGCCGAGCGCCGCCGCCACCTCGATGGCGATGTTCCATTCCAGCGTCGCGGGCTCGTTCCAGCCGAACGTGCGCTTTCCCACGTTCTCCGCGAACCCCTTGACGCCTTGACATCGCTCCTCGGGCCAGCCGGCCAGCCGGAGGTCCGACCAGCGCACCGGATCGCGCATGATGCGGTGCGCAGCGACCTCCACGTCGTTGGCGCCCGGAACGAACAGCGTCGTGCGGCCGATGTCCACCATCCTCGTCGCGATCTCCGGCTGGAGCGGGCGGAGCTCGATCGATCGCCGCTCGAGTTCCGGCAGCACGAAGAACTCCACTTCCTCCGTCAGTCGCTGCTGGGCATCGAGAATCTGCAATCGGTAGAACCCGGTCGGCCGTGATCGCTCGAGTCCGATCTTGCGCAGAGTCGGCGTCAGAGGAGCAGGTCCGGCGTCGTATTGCCACAGCACTTGCATCTCACCGGAGCTCGGAGTCGGGAGGTCGACGAGGCTTCGTTCGCGATCGCGCCTGTTGTGATCGCAGCCTGGGCACGCGGTGGCCTCGGCCGTGAACGCATCGTTCCAGAGCTCGAGGAACTCCCGGACGTGCTGTGTCACATCCGAGGACTGGGCTGCGACTCCGATGTCGCGCCAGCCGTTCGCGACGATCTGACTCATGTGCTTGGAACTGCGGTCGATGACCGATTGCACGGCGCGCTCGCTGTCGGCTCCGAGCACGCTTGCGAACACACTGCGATCGATCTCATGCGCCCGCGACTTGAGGGCCTCGAGCGCGCGAAAGTGCTCGACGAAATGCGGCGGGTCGGCGAGCGGTCCGACCGAGGCGTCGAATTCCGCGAGCCGCCCTTCGAGTCGTGAGCGTTCGCGCTGGCTGACGCCGGCCCAGCCTGCGAGAGCGACGACGAGCGCCACACCGAGCACGATCGACGTCAACCGGATCTCGCGCCGGTGTCGCCTCGACCAGAGCGCGAGCCGTCGTGCCGGCGTCGGCGCGCGCAGCGAGATCGGCCGGTGCTCGAGGAAGGCTTCGAGATCGTCGGCCATCGCGCTCATCGACGGGTAGCGCTCGCGCGGGTCGCGCTCGAGCGCGTGCAAGCAGATCCGCTCGACGTCGATCGGGATCGCGGGGTCGATCGATCTGGGCCGCGGCGGCTCCGCGCGCGAGATCGCGTCGAGCGTCGCCGAACGCGACGGCCGCTGGAACGCGTTCCTCGACGTGATCAGCTCGTACAGCACGATCCCGAGCGAGAACTGGTCGGAGAGCGGGCTCGCGCCCGTCCGGCCGCCGTCGACTTGCTCGGGCGCCATGTACGCCGGCGTGCCCATCAGCCGCTGCGTCACTTGGGTCAGCGACGCCTCGTCCGATTCGAGGTGCGCGAGCCCGAAATCGATCAGCTTCGGCTCGCCGCTGATCTGCAGGAGGACGTTGCCGGGCTTGATGTCGCGGTGCACGACGCCCTGCTCGTGGCAGTACGCGAGCGCGCGCGCGAGTCGAAGCACGAGGCGGCAGCGGGACTCGACGGTCGCGAGTCGCTGCGCGGCCTCGGAAACCGCGTCGCCCTCGGAACGATCGCGGGACCGCAGCCTCTCGAGCACCGCCGCCAGGCTCGGCCCAGGCAGGAACTCCATCGCGACGAAGGCGTAGCCGTCCGCTTCGCCGATCTCGAAGACGCGCACGACGCCCGGGTGGTCGAGGCGCGCGAGCGATTGCGCCTCGCTCGCGATCCAGCTGCGCGAGTCGCTCGTCGTGATGTGGTCCGGCGTCAGGATCTTGAGCGCGACGCTGCGCTTCAGCGTCGGGTCGTGCGCGAGGAACACCTGCGACAAACCGCCCTGCCCGATGCGCACGAGCCGCTCGAAGCGGCCGATCCGCTCCAGGGCCACCGGCGCCGCGTTTCCGTTCGCCGCGCGCTCGTCGAGCGTGTCCGAGAGGTCCTGCAGCGTGCGGAAGATCTCGATGCGCTTCTTGAGCTCCGCTTCGGACGGGCCCGCGCGCGAGCAGAGCTCGTTC
>CAZQHA010000431.1:0-3958 GCA_964592795.1 uncultured Planctomycetaceae bacterium
AGCTCCATATCCGCCGTCGCACGAACGGCCACAACGCGAAGAGTCCGGCCCCGGCGCACAGGAGCGCGACCGTGCCCGCGCCGTTCGAGTTCCGCAGCAGGCTCCCGCGATCGCCGAACGACCACATCCATCCGCCGGTGGCGATCGCTCCCAGCGCGTAGAGCAGACTCGAGCGCGCACCGCTCGCGGCAAGCGCCGCGAGCGCGCCGAACCCGACGATCAACGCGAGAACGACGTGGAGGTCGACCGCGGACGAGCCGACGGTCCACGTCGCGCACGTCTGCGCGAAGAGCGCGGCGATCCCCGGCGCCCACCATGCGGTGCGCCGCGCGTCGGGATCCGAGAAACGCATCGCGGTCGCGAGCGACAGCGCGATGAACCCGACGAGCGTGGCGCACAACGCGAGCGCGGAAGCGTCCTCGGGCGTGCGGCGATCGCCGACGACCCAGGCGTAGAGCACGATCCCCGAGAGAAGGCTCGACAGCACGGCGACACGCGGCAAGCGCGCCTGGATCGCGTGCCAGGACTGGAGCAGCGCGAGGACGGCGGCGCCGCTCGCCCACGGCCAGAGGGGAATCGCAGGATGCTCGTCCGCGCCGAACACGAACGCGACGGCGAATCCACTCGCCGCGACGAGGGCCGGCATGTCCCTCTCGCCGATGCGCGGACGCTCTTGCGGTGGCGCCCGCCGCGACCATCCGGCGACGTGGAGCACGCACGCGATCAGGGCGCAGCATCCCGCGAACTCCCACGCCAGCGCGGGCGTCGGATCGCTCGCGACGATCCAGACGAGCGCGAGCGCGACGCTTCCCGCCGCGCTCCCGAGCGGAATGCCGGCGAGCTGCGGCGAGCGAGCGACGAACGCGGACGCCGCGCACAAGAGCGCGGCGAGCAGCGCCGTCGGATAGAAGTGCCCGGCCGCGAGCTCGTCGCTGCGCGCCGCGAAGTACAACGCGAACGCGAAGGGCAGTAGGACCGCGCCGACTTGGCTCGCGAGCCATCGCGCGCGCTCACCCGCCGGCTGCAGCGCGACGAATCCGACGAAGAGGAGCGCGAACGTCCCCAGCACGACGTTCGCGAGCAAGAACGTGTGCGGACCCATCCTCGCGAAGATCCACAGCGCTTCGATCACGAACGTGCCGAGCAGCGCCAGCATGGCCATGCCGGGCCAGCGGCGCTTGTGCGCGACGGCCAAGAACCCCAAGTTGACGAGCAGCGTCCACCCGAAGAGGCCGATCGGACGGTCCTGGCCCGGCGAGAGCGCGATCGGCGTCGCGAACCCGCCGAGCAGTCCGAGCACGGCGATCACTTGCGACGAATGACGCAGCGCGAGCACGCAGCACAGCGCGGTCACGACGCCCATGAGCGCGAACGCGAGCCAGAACGGCCACAAGTGGAACACGCGCCCCGCCGCCCAGAACGCGGCGAACAGGACGACGATCGCGCCGCCCGCGAGCGAATCCGCGGTGATGCGGTAGCTCTTCTTCCGCAGCACCTCGCTCGCGGCGAGGCACACGATCCCCGCGCCCGTTCCCAGCGCGACGCGCACCGCCGGCGTCAGCAACCCCTGCTGCACCGAGTATTGGTAGAGGTAGATCCCGGCGATCGCGAAGACGATCCCCCCGAGCACCGCGGCGCCGGTGACGCCGAGCGCGCGCTCGAGCGAGACGCGCGGCTTCGCCACCGCCACCGCCGCCACCGCCGGTCGCGGAGCGACCGGCGGATCCATCGGTTTGGGCGCAGCAGCCGCCGCGACGGGCTCGGGCGTCACAGGGACGGGAGCGCGCGGTGCTTCCGTGCGCGTCGGCAGCGCGGCGGCGCGCTCCACCTTCTTCTCGAGGAGCAACTGCTGCACGTTCCGCTCCAGCGAATCGATGCGCCGCGCCAGCTTCTGCTCGCGCGAATAGACGACGAGCAAGAGGATCACGCCGACGACGGGCAGCGCGAGCAGCGTGAGCACGACGAAGACGGTCAGTACGCCCATGCAGGAGAGCCGGGCTCATCCTGCACCAATCCCGGTGCGAAACTCAATCGCCGGGAGATTGCGTACTCACCCGCGGGCGAGCTTCAGGATCTCGAGCAGCTTCGGCGGCTGGCCCGTCCGGAGGATTCCGTTGCGGAAGATGCGCCCCGCGATCCAGATCACGAAGACGAGGCTCGCGACGAGCAGCGCCATCGTGCCGACGACCTCCACCATCGGCACCGATGCCGCGGCCCGGTTCATCATCACGAACGGCGTGAAGAACGGGATCCACGACAGGATCACCGCGAGCGATCCGTTCGGGTCCTTCGCGACGAACACCATCGTCAGCAGGGGGATCATCAGCACGAGCGTCACGGGCGCCATGAAGTTCTGTGCGTCCTTGAGCGTGTTGCAGAGGCTCCCGAGCGCGAGGAGGATGCTGGCGTAGAGCAGATAACCCAGCAGGAAGTAGACGACGAACGACCCCAAGAGCTCGGGAGCGACGAGCACCGTGCGGATCGCGGCGATGATCGGTCCGTCGCCGGACGACTCGAGGAGCAGCCAGCCGAAGCCGAACCACGCCACGATCATCGTGATACCGATCGCGGCGACGCCGAGCAGCTTGCCGAGCATCAGCTCCGACGGCGTGACCGACGAGAGCAGGACCTCGACGATGCGGTTCGACTTCTCCTCGATCGTGCTCGAGAGCAGCATCTGCGACACGGTCAGGATCGAGACGAACAAGATGTAGACGAACGCCACCGGCGCCCACTGCCGGATCTGCTCGACTTGCCCGACCTCTTCCTCGCCGGCTTCCTTCTTCGGATCGCGCGGCGAGAGGTCGACCTTGATCGCGTTGATCTTCTCGATCTCGGCCACCGACATGCCGCCGGCGACGAACTCGCGCCGGTGGAGCTCGTCCTGGACCGCGCGTTGGACGAGGTCCTGCAGATCGTCGTCGGCGAGGTTCGCGCTCCAGTACTCGATGTGATCGCGGATCTCGAAGTCGACGGTCGGGACGACGATCAGCGCGAAGAGCTCCTGCTCCTCGCCGTCGACGCGGATCTTCTTGTCGCTGAGCAGGTACGGCTTCGACGCCGCGCGCATCGGCTCGGGATCGAGAGTCTCGACGTCGGCCGGCAGCGGCACGCGCACGAAGAAGGGCCTCGGCGCCTCGAACTCGGGAGTATTCGGGTTCTTCTTCTTCTCCTCGAGCCACTCGACGAGCTCTTGGCCCTTCTTCTTGTCGTAGTGGGCTTGAATCGCCGCGTCGATCACCGGCGTCCACTCGCCCTTGAGATCGTGGACCGCGAAGTAGCGCGTCTGCCGTGCGAACTTCTCGAGCAGGATCGGCACCTTGATGCTCGCGTAGAGCAGGAGCGGCACCATCGCGATCGTGATCCAGAAGCCCTTGGTCTTCGTGTGATCGGCGAACTCGCGCAGCGCGACGAGCAGCGAGTACTTCACGCGAGCACCTCTTCCTTCGCTTCGCGACTGCCGACGAGCTTCAGGAAGACGTCGCGCAGGCGCGGCTCGCTGCGGTCGAACGAGCGCAGCTCGATGCCGCCTTGGAAGCACGCGCGGAGCACGGCGTCGGCGCTCGCGCCCTCGGCGAGCGTCACCTGCCACCGTCCGTCGTCACCGACGCGCTCGATGTCGACGACGCCGCGCACGCCGCGCAAGGGTTCGATGCTCGACGACGTCTCGATCGTGACGCGGCGCGGGATGGCGCGCTTCGACTCCTCGATCGTGCCGTCGAACACCTTCTTGCCGCGCGCGATGAGGATGATGTGGTCGCACAGCCGCTCGGCGTGGTCCATCACGTGCGTCGAGAAGATGACGGTCTTGCCGCTCTGCTTCAGGTCGCGGATCACGCCCTCCATCACGTCCTGGTTGACCGGATCGAGGCCCGAGAACGGCTCGTCGAGGATCACGAACTCGGGCTCGTGGACGATCGACGCGAGCACTTGCACCTTCTGTCCCATGCCCTTGGAC
>CAZQHA010000432.1:0-3943 GCA_964592795.1 uncultured Planctomycetaceae bacterium
CCTCGACCGCGACCGACGGACCGCTGAGCGGGCCGAAGCGCACCCCGTCGACCGCCGGGAGCGACACGACCTTCGCGTCCTGCGCACCGGACACCTCGATGATCAGCGCGACCTCGCCGCCGAGCTTGACGACGCCGGTCGTGAGGCGCGCGTTGACCTGCGCGCCGGTTTGGCGCTGCGCGCTCGCGAGGAGCGCGACGATAAGGAGCGCGGTCCACAAGCGGAGAACGTTCATCACCAGTCCTTCTTCACCTTCGCGCGGCGCGCCTGACGCATCTGCGCCTTGAGCTTCTCGTACTCTTCCTCGTGCTGCTTCAGGACGTCGAGCAGCCGCATCATCTCCTCCTTCGTCAGGAGCTTCTCGATCTGCTCTTCGGCCGGCTTGGGCTCCTGCTCTTCGGGCTTCTCTTCCTGAGGCTTCTCCTCCGGAGGCGGCGGCTGTTCCTGATCCTTCTTCTCTTCTTCTGACTTCTCTTCGGACTTGGGATCGGGCTTCTGCTGGTCGTCCTGCTTCTGCTCGTCTTGCTGCTGTTCGTTCTGCTGCTGATCGTCCTTCTTTTGGTTCTCCGGCTTCTCCTGCTGGTCCTTCTCTTCCTGGTCCTTCTGCTCTTGCTCCTGCTTCTCTTGCTCGCGCTTCTTCTGGATCTCGTCGAGCTCCTTCAATCGCCGCTGCACGAGCTCGACGTTCGCGCGGGTGTCGGCGTCGTCCCACTGAGCGCGCAGCCGCTCGACGAAGTGCTCCTTCGCGCGCAGGTAGGACGCGCGGGCGAGCTCCACGGGATCCGGAGGAGGCGGGGCACCCGGCGCAGCCGCGGGTGGAGCCGCTCGAGGCGCGGCCTGCCCGCCTTGGATCTCGGGGATCTTCGCGCGCTGCTGTTCGCCATCGAGCAATGCGTTCACGCCCAAGTTGTAGATCGTCGCCAAGCGCAGATCGCCCGGCCCGGCGAGCCCGCGCGCGGCTTGGAACACAGGCTCGGCATGCGCTCGATCGCCCGCGTTCGAAGCGACGACGCCTTCGGCGTAGTTCACGGCCGCGCGCTCCTCGGGTGACAGACCGCTGACCCCGAGCCAATCGAACGCGGGCGTCGCGACGGCCACGACGCGCTTCATCACGCCGGCTTCCGCGAGCTTCCTCTCGCGCCACGCGTCGAAGCGCGTCGGCGCGAGCAAGCGCCCGCAGAGCACGTACGCCTCGTCGACTTTCTTCGCGTCGGAGAGCGCGCGCACTTCGTCCAGACCTTCCGCGAGCGTGCCTTCGTACGGCTCGAAGACAGGTTGCGGCGCCGGCGGAGCTTGGAGCGCCGCGATCATCAGCCACGCGGCGATCATGCGGCACCTCGCCGTCGTGGAAGGCTCAGCGCGCGCATCCGCTCGCTGGGGCGCCTCTCGCGCAGCGCCGCCTCGGCCAGCATGCACGCCGCCGCGAGCACGAGCGGCCATTGGTATCGATCGTGCGGGATGCGCTCCTTGCCGGCGACGAGCTCGCGCGCTTCGAGTCGCGAGATGCGCTTCTCGTAGAGCTCCTCGAGCGGGATCGGCGACGCGTCCGCGGAGAGGTACGCACCGCCGGTTTCCTCGGCGATGCGCGTCAGGCTCTCGGCGCCGAGGCGCGACACGACTTCCTGTCCGTTCTCGTCCTTGACGAAGCCGCGGTTGCCGTCGGGGATCTTGCCGCCGACCGCGGTCGCCATGCCGACGACGTAGATGCGGATGCCGCGCTTCTCGGCTTCCTTCGCGACCTCGAGCCCGCGGCCTTCGAGATCCTCGCCGTCGGTCAGGACGACGATCGCCTCGTGCGCGCCGGTGCGGCCGTCGAAGAGCTCGAGCGCACGGGTCAGCGCCGCGCCGATGTCGGTCCCGCCGCGCATGTTGTCGTCGGGGTTCAGCGTGCTCACGAACGCGGAGAGCGTCGCGCGGTCGTGGCTCAGCGGCGCGACGTCGCGCACGTCGCCCGCGAACGCGAGGATCGCGGCGCGGTCGCCTTGGAGCTTCTCGAGCAGGCCCGCGACCTCGCGTCGAGCGCGCGAGAGCCGGT
Source organism: uncultured Planctomycetaceae bacterium (assembly GCA_964592795.1). Lineage (GTDB taxonomy): Bacteria > Planctomycetota > UBA1135 > UBA1135 > JANLUN01. Next base: position 2,036 of record CAZQHA010000432.1, read on the forward strand.
CGGGCTTGAGGTCCTGCACGAGCATGCTGCGCGACGTGTCGATGCAGACCACGATGTCGATGCCGCGCCGCGCGACGTCGCGCAGGGTGTAGCCGCGCACCGGGCCGATCATCGCGACGCCGCACAAGAGGATCGCCGTCGCCGCGAGCACGACGCGCGCGCTCGCGCGGTTTCGCGAGTAGCGCGGCAGGAAGCGCCGTTCCTGGTGCGCGTCGACGAGGCGCGCGCGATCTCGAGCGCGCGCGCGCAGGCCCAGCCAGCCGATCGCGAAGAGGAGCGGGCCCGCGAGCACGGTGACCGCGAGCCACGGCCGCAGGAGGTCGAATCCGAGCCAGCCTTCGGCGTTCACGGCAGCCTCCGCAGGAAGGTCGACGCGAGCGACCACGACGCGAGGTACGCCGCCGTCCCCGCGGCGAGGAACCACAGGTAGAGGTCGAACGTCTGGCTGAAGCGCCGCTCCTCGCGCTTCGTGCGCTCGAGCTCCTCGATCTGCGCGTAGACCTTCTCGAGCTCCGACTTGTCGCGCGCCCGGAAGAAGAGTCCGCCCGTGAGCTTGGCGATGTTCTCGAGCTCGGTCGAATCGATCTCGCGCTCGCTCGGACGGGGATTGCCGAAGAAGTCGACCGTGTACACGAACCGCCCCGCGAAGACCGTGTACACCTTGATCTTCGATTCCGCGGCGAGCTCGGCCGCGGCGGAAGGCGTGATGATGTCGATGTTGTTCTCGCCGTCGGTGAGGAGCACGACGACCTTCGACTTCGCCGGCGTCTCGCGCAGCACCGCGACGGCCTTCGCGAGGCCCACGCCGATCCCCGTGCCGTCCTCGGCGCGGTTCTCGACCGGCTTCAAGCCCGCGATGAACCCCGTGATCGCGTCGACGTCGAGCGTGAACGGGCACAAGAGCTGGGGATACGCGGAGAACGTGATCAGAGCGACGTTGTCCGCCGCGCCTTCGCGATCGGTCATCCGCCGCACGGCGAAGTCGCGCACCACTTCCTTGACGACCTCCAGGCGCGTCTGACCGGGCGCGAGGTCCTCGTGCTGCATCGAGCCCGAGCGGTCGATCACGAGCGCGATGTCGACGCCCTCGGTGTGCGTGCTGGTCTCGACGCTGCCGCGCAGCGGCCGCGCCAGCGCGATCGCGACGAGCACGATCGCGCTCGCCTGCAGCGCCGGCGCGAGCCACGCGAGCCGTTGCGCGAGGCTCTTCGCGTCGACGCGCTCGGGGACGGTCGGCACGCGCCCGCGTTCCCGGCCCGCGCGCGAGCGGCCGTAGTACACCAACACGAGCGCGACCGGGATCAGCACGAGGAACCAGGGATCCGCGAGCGAGTAATCGCCCCACAGCTTGAGCCGCTCCTCGGCGGCGCTCTTCACCGCTTCGGTCGCCGCCTCACCGGTCGTCTGGACGAAGCTCGCGATCACGCGGCCACCTCCACGCGCTTCTCGACCGGCGGCGCTTCGGCCAGCGCGGCGAGCGCGGCCTCGGTGCTCGCGAGCATCTCCTCGAGCGCGAACGGCGTCGGCATCGCGAGCGCGTACTTCACGTGCTCCGCGTCGCGGAGCACTCGCGCCGCGGAGCTGCGGACGCCGAGCGGGACGCGCTCGTCGGGCTCGACGCGCCGCAGCCATTCGTCATCGGGACTGGTGACGCGCGATTCGCCGACGTGGCGGTCGATCGCGCGGCGCAGGAGCTCGACGGCGGCGTACGTCACCTTGCGCGCGGATTCGGGCTCGGCGCGCGCGCGAGAACGCAGGGCGGCGAGCTCCTCGAGCGGCGTGGGCGCCGGTGCGACGACCGGCTTGCGACGCGCGCGCAACCAGCGCCAGATCGCGAACGCGACGAGCAGCGCGAGGATCGCGCCGATCCACGCGAGAACGCCGCGCGCACCCGTCGCCTCGGGCGGC
>CAZQHA010000433.1:0-3934 GCA_964592795.1 uncultured Planctomycetaceae bacterium
GTAGTAACCTCATTTGACGTGATCGAACACATTCCCGACCGCGACGCCGCGCTCCACCGCCCGCAGCTGCCGATGCGCGTAAGCTGGACGCCGAGCACGCGCGTCGCCGACCCGTACAGGCGGCCGTGACCGCACGCGACCAGGATCTCCATCGGCGAGCTCGCCGCGGACTCGAGCCAGGCGACGAGCGCCGGCAGCGCGAGCCGCAGATTGCTCGCGCCGAGCAGCACCACGCGCGTGCCCATCACGCCGCTCGAAGGGCGCGCCCGACGAGCGCGAACAGGCGGTCCCGGCGTCCCCAGTCGAGGTCGACGATCGAGACGTAGAGCTGCTCGCGCAGCGCCGACAGAGCGCGCGGCGAGCACAGCTCCGAGAAGCACTCGAGCTCGTCGTCGAACGCGTTGTAGCCCGCGAACGCGTAGGGGACGCCCCCGCGCGTGCCGACGGCGAGCTCGCTGCCGCGATCCGCGCCGTGCGCGAACACGCCGACGCACAGGCCCGACTCGTCGCGCAAGCGCTCGAGCGCGCGCGCGGCCGGCCGCGAGGCGAAGCCGCACACGAATGCGCGCTGCGCGCGGATCTTGCCGTCGTGATCGCGCTCGCCGCGGACGCCCGGCTGCGACGCGACCGTCAGGAGCCCGCCGCGGTGGAACGCGACGAGCCGCGCGCGCAGCGGCGACGACTCGGCGTCGAGCGCGGAGGCGCCCCATCCGGGGAAGCGGTCGATCTCGCCGGCGACGAAGCGCTCGCCGAGCGCGAGGAGCTCCGCGAACGTCTCCGCGGCGCTCCAGTCGCGTGCGCTTCGGTCGGCGAGGTCCCGCATGGTCCGCCGTCATCGTCGACCGCTCGCGCGAGTCGGTCAAGGCGACGATCCTTGCGCGCTCGCGCGCCCTCTGGCATGGTCCCGCGGTGCGATCGTCCCGGATCCCGCAGCTGAAGCTCGTCGGCGCGGCCGCGCTCTTCTCGACCGGCGGCGCCGCGATCAAGTCGTGCGACTTCACGAGCTGGCAGGTCGCCGGCCTGCGCTCCGCGATCGCGGCCGTCGCGTTCCTCGCGATGGTCCCCGCCGCGCGGCGGCTGCCGAGCGCGCGCGAGCTCCTCGTCGGCCTGAGCTACGCGATCACGCTCGTCCTCTTCGTGCTCGCGAACAAGCTGACGACCGCGGCGAACACGATCTTCCTGCAGTCGACGGCGCCGCTGTACGTGCTCCTGCTCGGGCCGCTCTTCCTGAAGGAGCGCATCCGCCCGCGCGATCTCCTGTTCCTGCTCGCGATGGCGGCCGGCCTCGCGCTCTTCTTCCTCGACGTCGAGGCGCCGCACGGCACGGCCCCGGATCCGGCGCGCGGCAACTGGCTCGCGCTCGCGAGCGGCGTCGGCTGGGCGACGACGGTCGTCGGATTGCGCTGGCTCGCGCCGCGGGCGAGCGGCGATCCGTCCTCGGGAGTCGGCGCCGTCGTCAGCGGCAACGTGATGGCGTTCGCGATGTGCCTGCCGTTCGCGCTGCCGTTCTCCGGCGGGACTGCCGCGGATTGGGCCGTGATCAGCTACCTCGGCGTCTTCCAGATCGCGCTCGCGTACGTCCTCGTGACGTCCGCGCTGCGGCACGTCGAAGCCTTCGAGGCGTCGGTGCTCTTGCTCGTCGAGCCGGTCATGAACCCGATCTGGGCCTGGATCGTGCACGGCGAGACGCCCGGACGGTGGGCGGTCGCCGGCGGCGCGGTCATCCTCGCATCGACGCTCCTCAAGACGTGGATCGACGTGCGAGGCAATCGGCGCGTCGCAGTCGGCTGAGCAGATGGAATCGCGCGGCGCCGCCGCCCTCAGAGGCGGAGGAGCTCGAGGTCGAAGGAGAGGTCCGGGCTCTGCGCGCTGTGCTGGTGCAGCTCGACCGCGATCCAGTTCGTGCCGTCGACGAGCAGCCGCGCGTCGATCAGCGTCTCGACGAATCGCGATTCCTCCGCGCCCGACAGGTCGAGCTCCGCGGTCGAGCTCGGCGCGAGGGCATTCGCCGGGACGTTCATCCGGAAGACTTCCTTGCCGTTGAGGTACACCGCCGCTCCGTCATCGCGCAGCAGGCGCAGCAAGAGACCCTGGACGCGCGCCGCGTTCGCGACCGAGAAGCTGCGGCGGAAGTACGTCGTGATGTGCTTCGCGTTCGGATCGGGACCAAAGCTCACCACCGTCGCTTCGTCGCCGTCGCCGTAGCCGAGCTGCGCCGGACCCGCGGCCCACGCCGAGTCGTCGAACCCGGGGGCATGCCAAGCGCTGCCGGGGTTCGATCCGTCGTCGAGATACTTCCAGATCGCTCCCGCCGGCGAGAGCGCGGGGCCGGCCGGGGTCGCGACGAGCCGCGCGTCGAACGACATGTCGGAGCTCGTCGCGTTCCGCTGGTGCACCTCGATCGCCAGGAGATTCGTGCCCGCCACGAAGAGCGAAGGCGGAACGTCGACGGAGTAGAACGCGCTCTCCGAGACGCCGTTGACCGTATCCGGCGCCAGCGTGAGGTAGTCGATCGGTCCGAGCGGCATGTTCGTGCGCTGGATCTCGACGCCGTTCAGGTAGACGACCGCGCCGTCGTCGCGCACGACCTCGACGCGGTAGGCGCGGTACGCGGCCGGATCGGCGAGCGTGAACCGGCGGCGGAAGTACGTCGTGATGTACTTGTCGTTCGGATCGGGGCCGTAAGGGACGACCGTGGCTTCGTCGCTGTCCCCGTAGCCCATCGGCGCCGGCCCGGTGGGCCATGCCGAGGCGTCGTATCCGACCTCCTTCCACGCGCTGCCCATGTCCAACCCGTTGGCGAGGTACGACCAGCTCGCGCCGGCCGCGACGAGCTCCGTCTCGCCGAATCCGACGCCGTCCGGCAGGAGCGTCAGCATGTCGGCGACGTGATCGCTCGCGGTCATGAACCGCAGCGTCATCCGCTCCTGCGTCGCGTCGATCGCGAGCGCGCCGAAGTCCGAGTTGTAGCGCACTTGGCTGCAGGCCGTGATCGTCTCGAACGCGTAGCGCGCCTGACCGCCCAGCCCGTTGATCACGTACGGGAAGCCGTCGCGGACGATGCGCTCGTAGGTGTGGTCGTGGCCGGTGAGGACGAGGTCCGCGCCCCATTCGCGGAAGGGCCAGCGCATGATCTCTTCGGATTGATGCGGGCCGCTCGAGTACGGCGAGTGGTGGAAGTACACGACGTTGAACGGCGACGTCGACCCCGCGAGCGCGTTCTGGAGCCACTTCGCCTGCACCGAGCTCGCGCTCGTGCCGTCGGGCTCGTGCGAGTCGCTGTCGATCGCGAAGTAATGGACCGAGCCCTCGACGAAGTCGTAGTAGCGCTCGTTGCCCGGCAGCGTGAAGTACGCGAGGTACGGCGCCGCGCCGAACGCGATCCAGTCGTGATTCCCGAGCGCGGGGAAGAAGCGGTTGCGGGTCGCACCGGGTCCGTAGCTGCCGGTGTAGGGCGCGATGTAGTCGTGGTAGTACTGGCCGATGTTCGCGTCGATCGTCGAGGCCGCGCCGTTGTCGTAGTTGTTGTCCCCGAGCGTGATCACGGCCTCCGGCGCGAGCGCGTGCACGAGGTTCGACACCGCGAGCTCGTCGGGTCCCGCGATGCCGTAATCGCCGATGGCGACGACGCGCGTGGGCTTTTGCACCCGCGTCGCGGGGGCGTGCTGCGGCCCCGGCGTCGCTTGGGGGCTCGCGCTCGCGGAAGTCGCCGCGACGGCGAGCGCCACGGCGGCGCATTTCAGGAATCGGACCACGCGGCCGATCCTAACACGCTCGATCGAGCGTGGATCGACGCGCGCGTCCCCGCTACCTTTCCCCGGCCGCCAAGCCCATGGAACTCTTCCGCAAGTTCGTCGACGTCTTCCTGCACCTCGATCAGCACCTGAACCAGTGGGCCGCCGACCTGGGGCCCTGGCTCTACGTCGTGCTGTTC
>CAZQHA010000434.1:0-3930 GCA_964592795.1 uncultured Planctomycetaceae bacterium
GCCGTCAAGGGCCGCAATGCGATCGTGATCAGCCCGCATCCGCGCGCGCGCCGCTGCATCGGCGAGACGGTCGAAGTGATGCGCCGCGCGATCGAGCGCGCCGGCGGTCCGCCGGATCTCGTGCTCTCGCTCACGAACCCGACGATCGATTCGACCGGAGCCTTGATGAAGCACCGCGACGTCGCGCTGATCCTCGCGACGGGCGGATCGGGGCTCGTGAAGGCGGCTTACAGCTCGGGCAAGCCTGCGTACGGCGTCGGTCCTGGCAACGTTCCGTGCTACATCGATCGCAGCGCCGACATCGCATGGGCCGCCGAAGCGGTGACGTCGAGCCAGAGCTTCGACAACGGAACCTTGTGCTGCTCCGAGCAAGCGCTCGTGCTCGATCGACCGATCGCGGAGCGCACGATCGCGGAGCTCGTGAAGCGCGGCGCGCACGTGTGCGACGAGCGCGAGACGAAGCTCCTCGCGAAGCTGTGCAATCACGGCGGTCATATGAACGCGGACGTCGTCGGCCTGGATCCCGCGCGCGTCGCCGAGATGGCCGGCTTCCAGGTGCCGAAGCACACGACGATCCTGCTCGCGCACCAGGGCGGCGTCGGCAAGGAGTGGCCGCTCTCGATCGAGATCCTCGCGCCGATCCTGTCGCTGCACGTCGTCGACGGCTGGGAGGAAGGCTGCAAGACGTGCATCGCGATGCTCGACTACGGTGGCCTGGGCCACACGCTCGCGATCCACGCCAAGGACGAGCGCGTGCTCGAAGCGTTCTTCCTCGAGAAGCCCGCCAACCGGATCCTCGTCAACGGTCCCGCGTCTCAGGGCGCGGTCGGCTACAGCACGAACCTCGTGCCCTCGATGAGCCTGGGTTGCGGCCCACAAGCCGGGAACATCACCTCCGACAACATCACCGCGCGGCACTTGATCAACATCAAGCGCGTCGGGTTCCTGAAGCGCGATTGGAAGGAGATCGACCGGCGCGACCACGCGCGCGCGGGAGCGCTCTCGGGCGAATCCGCGCCGCGCGGCAGCGGGCTGCCGGGCGATCCCGGTCTCGGCGGCGGCGCGCCGCAGCGAGCCGCGACCGCGTTCAGCGGCGAGCAGCTCAGCAATTGGCGCGGAAACCCGCCCGTCATCGAGCGTGCGAGCGCTCCCGCGAGCGCGAGCTCCGCGACCAAGTTCGCGCTGCCGTCGATGGCGCCGAAAGCGCCTCCGAAGTTCACGACGCCGTCGAGCCCCGTCGCGACGGCGACGATCGCTCGCCCCGCGAGCACGACCGCCGCGCCGCATCCGTACGTCGGCATGTCGCTCTCCGCGAACGACATCCAGGCGCTGATGTCGCACGCCGGCACCGGTTGTCCGCTCGGCCCGTGCAAGGGTTGCCCGCACTACGCGGTGACGACCGGCGAGTGCAAAGCCTGAGCACTAGAGTTCCCCCCGAAGAAGAAAGAACCCCATGGACAGCATGATCGCTTTGGGCCTGATCGAGACGAAAGGCCTCGTCGGAGCCGTCGAAGCCGCGGACGCGATGTGCAAGGCCGCGAAGGTGACCTTGCTCGGCAAGGAAACGTCCGGCGCCGCGCTCGTCACCGTGATGGTGCGCGGAGAAGTCGGCGCGGTGAAGGCCGCGACCGAAGCCGGCGCCGCCGCAGCGAAGCGCGTCGGCGAGCTCGTCGGCGTGCACGTGATCCCGCGCCCGGCGAAGGATCTCGACCGCTTCCTGCCGCCGATCCCCGAGCAGAAGTGATCCGCGAGGCGCGCCTCGCGCGCGCCCGAGCATGCCCGCTCCGACGAACATCGAGCTGCGCGGCGCGGTCTTCATCGACAAGATGCAGCCGCAGTTCGCCGCGACGTGCGCCACGAACTCCGACGGGTTCTTCCCCGTCGCGGGGGAGACGTCGTTCTGGCTCGAGGTGCGCCCCGGCATCGTCATCAACCGATTGATGGACGTCGCGCTGAAGTCGTGCGACGTGAAGCCCGGCGCGCTGATCACCGAGCGCTCGTACGGCACGCTCGAGGTTCACTCGCCCGATCAAGGCATGGTGCGTCAGGCCGGCAACCTCATCCTGAAATCGGCGGGCGTCTCGTTCGACGACGCGCTGAAGCCCAACGTCATGACGTCGGAGGTCATCCGCAAGATCTCCGACCACCACGCGATGATGATCAACCGCACGCGCGCGGGGATGCTCGTGCTCGGCGACGACACGCTGTTCACGCTCGAGGTGAACCCCGCGATCTACGTGGTGCTCGCCGCGAACGAAGCCGAGAAGGCGTCGCCGATCCGGCTCGTCGGGCTGGGAGCCGAAGGCGCTGTGGGGCGATTGCGGCTCGCTGGCACTGACGCGGAAATCGACGAGGCCGTCAAGGCTGTCGAGCGCGCGCTCGCGGGCGTCGGCGGCCGCGCGAACCAAGGAGTCGACTGATGTTCCTCGGTCGCGTGGTCGGCGAAGTGTGGGCGACGAAGAAAGTCGCGGACCTCTCGGGACTGCGTCTGCTCGTCGTCGAGGCGCTCGACGAGCGGCGCGACCCGTCCGCGCCGAAGGTCACACCCGTCGTCGCGGCGGATGGCCTCGGCGCGGGGATCGGCGAGCACGTCGTCGTCGCGTTCGGCAAGGCCGCGCGCGTCGCGCTCGGCGGCGACGGCGACTTCGCGTTCGAAGCGGCGATCGTCGGCATCGTCGACGACTTCGACGTGCCCGACGCGCCGAAAGAGTGGCGGCTCGAGCGCAGGAAGGCGAACTGATGCTCGTCGGAACCGTCGTGGGCAACGTGTGGTCGACGAAGAAGGACCCGACCCTGTCGGGCCTGCGCTTCCTCGTCGTCCAGCCGTTCAAGCTCGACGGCTCGGAGTCGGCCGAGACGATCATCGCCGTCGATCCGCTGGGAGCGGGGATCGGCGAGCGCGTGCTGGTCGTGTTCGGCCGCGCGGCGCGGCACGCGATCGGCAAGGGACACGACGTCGGATTCCAGACCGCGGTCAGCGCGATCATCGACAAGATGGAGCTCGAGGACGGCCGCGTGATCGGCAACGTCGCCGCACAGGACGTGAAGACGAAGTAGGAAGCGATCCATGAACCGCAACGATCTCAACCCGGAACTTCGCGACGACGTCGACTTCGACGTCTGCATCGGACTCCTCGAGCTGTGCTCGGTCGCGCGCGGCGTCGAAGTCGCCGACGCGGTGCTCAAGGAAGCGAAGGTCGAGCTCCTCTTCGCGACGCCGGTGCAGCCGGGCAAGTACGTCTTGCTCGTCACCGGCCCCGTGCAGGACGTGACGGCGTCCGCGCGCCGCGGCGCCGAGCTCGCCGGCGGCGACTTGGTCGATCAGATGGTGATCCCGCAGATCCACGAGCAGGTCGTGCCGATCCTGCGCCGCAAGGGCGGCAAGATCAACGGCAGCCTCGACGCGATCGGCGTCGTCGAGACGAACACGGTCGCGTCGACGATCCAGTCGGCGGACATCGCGTTGAAAACCGCGTCGGTCGATTTGATCGACCTGCGCATCGCGAACGGCCTGGGCGGCAAGAGCTTCTTCACGATCACCGGCGAGGTGAGCGACGTGCGCTCGTCGGTGATGGCCGGCGCGCGCTTCGCGCAGGAGCGCAGCCAGCTCGCGCGCGAGATCGTGATCGCGAAGCCCCATCCCGAGCTCGTGCGCCACCTGTAACGCCATGCCGCGCCGCTTCCTCACCGTCGAAGACCTCTTGCGAGCGAACGCGCGCGAGGTCGTCGTCGACGCGGACACGATCGTGACGCCGCAAGCGCTCGACGTCGCGCGAGCGAACGGCATCACGATCACGAACGGCGGCTCGTCGTACGCCGAGCCCGTCCCCGACCGCGGCCCCGACGCCGAGCGCGCGCAGCGCACGCTGCCGCACTTGCCGGAGCCCGAGAGCGACACGGCCGACCTCGGCACCGGCGTCGTGATCACGG
>CAZQHA010000435.1:0-3924 GCA_964592795.1 uncultured Planctomycetaceae bacterium
CTTCATCTCGCGCACCTTGCGCAGCCCCGGCTGGAAACGCTCGACGTGGCCGACCGCGACCTTGGCCCGGCCGCGCTTCGCGGCGGCCAGGATCGCGTCCGCTTCCGCGAGGTTCGCGGCCAGCGGCTTCTCGATCAGCACCGGGATGCCGCGCTCGAGCAGCGGGATCGCGACCGCCGCGTGATGGACCGTCGGCACGGCGATGCTGACGGCGTCGAGATCGTGCGGGAGCTCGCTCGGATGCTCGAAGGCCTGGCACCGGAATTCGGCCGCGACCGCGCGCGCGCGTTCCCCCTGGGGATCGACGACGCACACGAGCTCCGCTCGCGGGTTCTCCGCGTAGATCTTCGCGTGCAGCTTGCCGAGGTGCCCGACGCCGAGCACCGCGACGCGCAGTCGCGGTTTCGCGTCCGCGCTCATCGCCCCGCCGCCGCCGCGCCGATCCGCTCCGAGCCGATGCGCAAGAACTCCTCGCGCAAGCTCTCGCGGTAGCGGCCCTTCGCGCCGAGCTCGGTCTGCTCGAGCGAGCGCACGAGGTTCGTCACGAGCGGCGAGTCCGCCATCTCGGTCTTCAGCTCCTCGAGCGTGTGACGGCGCGGGTTGCCGGATCGATAGATGCGGCGGAACGCTTGCCGCAGCGCCTCGATCGAGTCCTCGGTGTATCCGCCGCGCTGCAAGCCGATCACGTTGACGCCGCGCACGCGGCTGGGATGCCCTTCGAGGATCATGTACGGCGGCACGTCCTGCACCATGCGCGTCATGCCGCCGACGTACGCGAACGCGCCGATCGTCACGAAGTGGTGCGCCGCCGCGCCGCCGGAGATGTTCGCCTGCTCGCACACGAGCACGTGCCCCGCGAGCAGCACGTTGTTCCCCATGATGATGCGGTTCTTCAGCTCGCAGTCGTGCGCCACGTGGCAGCACGCCATCAGGAGGCAGTCGTTGCCGATGCGCGTCGTGCCGCCGCCCTTCACGGTGCCGCGGTTGATCGTGACGAACTCGCGGATCGTGTTGCGGTCGCCGATGACGAGCTGCGTGGGCTCGCCCTTGTACGAGAGGTCCTGAGGCGCGGCGCCCAAGCTCGCCTGTCCGACGATCACGTTGTCCTCGCCGATGCGCGTGACGCCGTCGATCACGACCTGCGCGCCGACGCGCGTTCGATCGCCGATCTGGACCTGCGGGCCGACCACGCAATAGGGACCGATCTCGACGCCGATGCCGAGCTCGGATCCGGGGGAGATCACGGCCGTGGGATGGATCTTGGTGGACATCACAGCACTCCTAGGCATCGACCATCGTGAACATGAGCATGGCCTCGCAGACCAGGCGGCCGCCGACCGTGCCCGAGCCGCGCACCTGCGCGGTCGAGTCCTTCGTACGGACGGTCTCGACCTCGATTCGCAGCTGATCTCCGGGAACGACGGCTCCGCGCAGCTTGACCTTGTCGATCGACCAGAGCACGGCGAGCTTGCCCGAGTTCTCGAGCTTGCGCAGCAGGAGCACGCCCGCGAGCTGCGCCATCGCCTCGAGCTGCAGGACGCCGGGCATCAGCGGCGCATTGGGGAAGTGTCCCACGAAGAACGGCTCGTTGATCGAGACGTTCTTGATGGCGACCGCGCGCTTGAAGCCGTCGATCTCGAGCACGCGATCGATCAAGAGGAACGGATAGCGGTGCGGGAGCATCCGCAGGATCTCGCGCACGTCGAGCCCCGACTCGCGCCGGATCACCCCGCCGGTCTCGAGCGTCTGCATCAGGTCGAGCAGGCGCCGCACGAGCTCCGCGTTCGTCGAGTGCCCCGAGCGCGTCGCGATGATGTGCGCCTCGAGGTCCGCGCCGAGCAGGAACAGGTCGCCGAGCAGGTCGAGCAGCTTGTGCCGCACCGGCTCCGACGGCAGGCGCAGCTGCATCTGCGGGTCGCCCAGCACGACCGTGTTCTCGCGCGTCGCGCCCTTGCCGAACCCCGCCTTCTGCAGAGCTTCGACCTCGGAGGCGAGGCAGAACGTGCGCGCCGGCGCGATCTCCTTGCCGAAGGTCTCGGGCGAGACGTCCAGCTGGAACGAGCCCCCGTCGACGCCGGCTTCGTCGAACGACGCGACGTACTGCAAGGTCAACGCGGGCCGGTCCGTCGGGAGCGCGACGAGGGTCGCGTTGCCGTTCCGCACGTAGACGGGCTGGTCCAGGCGGAACACCTTGGCCTCGGCGTCCTGCTCGACGAGGCCCGCGCCCTGGACGAGGCGCATGTATTCGAGCGCGCTGCCGTCGAGCCCGGGCAGCTCGGATCCGGAGAGCTCGACGGTCAGGTTGTCGATGCCCAGGCCGCGACAGACCGCGAGCAGGTGCTCGACCGTGTCGACCTCGGCTTGACCGCGCACGAGCCGCGTGCGCCGTTCCTTGGATTGGTGATACGCGATGTGCGCCGGGATCGGCGGCGCGTCCGGGAGATCGGTGCGCACGAACTCGACGCCGGTCCCGTGCGGAGCGGGCAGCATCCGCGCGTGGATCGCTTGCCCCGAGTGGAGACCGATGCCGGAGAACTCGACCACCGTGCGCAGAGTGCGTTGGCGGCGCGTCATCGATCCATCCTTTCGATCTCCGCGAGCTTCTCCTCGAGCTCGCGAACTCGTTCGATCAGCTGCGGCAGGCGCTGCGACAGGGCGAGGTTCCTGAGGGCCTCCCGGCGCGGACGCGCCGGCCAACCGAGGTAGTCCGCGCCGGGAGGGACGTCCCCGAACACGCCGGCTTGTGCGGCGATCCGAGCGCCGTCCCCGATCTCGATGTGACCGTTGACTCCGACCTGCCCCGCCAAGATGGCGCGGGCGCCGATCTTCGTCGATCCGGCGACTCCGACCTGCGCGATGAGCAGCGCCCCTTCGCCGACGACGACGTTGTGCGCGATGTGGACCAGGTTGTCGAGCTTCGCGCCGCGCGCGATGCGCGTCGCGCCGAAGCGCCCGCGATCGATGCACGTGTTCGCGCCGATCTCGACGTCGTCCTCGATCACGACCGTGCCGCACTGCGGGATCTTCTGCCAGCCGTTCGGCGTCGGATCGAAGCCGTAGCCGTCCGCGCCGAGCACCGCGCCGGCGTGGACGACGCAGCGCTCGCCGATGCGGATGCCGTTGTAGGCGACGACGCCGGGATGGAGCACGGTGCCCTCGCCGACGTGGACGCCGCGTCCGATCGTGACGTTCGGGTGCAGCACGACACCGTCACCCAGCCGCGCCAGCGGTCCGACGACGCACGACGCACCCACCGAGACGCCCTCGCCGAGCTCGGCGGTCGGATCGACCACCGCGGACGGGTGCACGCCGGGCGCGGGCGGCGGCTCCACGGGGACGAACGCGCGCACGACGGCGTTGAAGGCGGCGCTCGGGTCCTTGCAACGCAGCAGCGTCAGGTCGTTCCGCGACACGCTCTCGTCGCGACGCACCAGCACCGCGCCGGCGCGCGTGCGCAGGAAATCGTCCTTGTAGCGAGCGTTCGCGAAGAAGCTGACGTCGCGCGGCGTGGCCTCGGCGAGGCTCGCCGCGCCGTCGACGACGCGCGTTCCTTCGCCTTCGAGCTCCGCGCCGCACAGGACGGCGAGCTCGGCAACGGTTTTCGTGGTCATGGATTTCGAGCCCAATCACTGGACTCTTCACGGCGTCCTACGGGGCGAACAGCCGGCGAAGGTTTAGCCCATCGCGGCGCGGACTGTCAAAGGTGCGTGCCGCGGGCTCGTCAGAACCACATCCCGCGGATCTCGAACGAGAGGACCTCGGTGCTGTCGCCGTCGCCTTCGCGGATCGGGAAGCCGAAGTTCAGGATGAGCGGCAGCGGACGCGCCATGCCGAAGCCGAAGCCCACCGACGCGCGCAGCTCGTCGATGTCCAGTCGATAGGGATCCGGATCCAGGATGCCCGCGTCCAGGAACAGGACGCCGT
>CAZQHA010000436.1:0-3907 GCA_964592795.1 uncultured Planctomycetaceae bacterium
CCAGGCTGCCCGCCGCCACCAGCGCGGCCAGCGACAGGGACAGGGCGATGGGAGAAAGTTTCATTTTGAGATGGTTCCTTTGAAAGCTCAGGCCCGGTGCTGCTCGTCGCCGGGATGAGTCCAGATACTGTCGAGCCCCTGCCCCCCCGGAACCTCCGTCCCCCGATCGCGGTCCGATCGGAGACGTCCGAGGCGGCGGGCGCAGGGGCCTGTGCGGAGCACGACGCGGTTGGTAGGACGCCCGTGCCGACGGATCAGGTTCCCGACGTGAGACCAATGTTAGTGTGAAGTCTCTGTATTGAATAGGCTTCCGGCCCCCGCGGCATCCAGCAGGATCTGGAAGATTACCCGGCCGCCGCGTGCGGGGCGCCGGCGAGGGCCCGCCACGAAATGGAAGGCCCCGCCGCGCGGGTCGCCTGCGCAGCGGGGCCGTTCGAATCGGGTCGGGAGGTCGACTCAGCTCAGGGCCAGGCGACCTGATAGCCGTTCGACATGTTCGTCGCCGCCGGGTTGCAGAACCCTACCGCGTTGTTCCGGTAGAAGAGCTGGTAGTACGCCGACTGCCCCGCCGGCTGCAGGGTCGCCGCCGAGACCGAGGTCGTCTGAGCCGAGTTCGGATACGTCCACGATCCGAGCGGCGCACCGTTCGTCCCGGCGTTGTGCGCACCGAAGCGGATCAGCGCGCCGTCGACGCATCGCACACCGTCGCCGTTGGCGACGCCGTTGGCATCGCTTGCGTTGCCCTTGAGGAGCAGCGCGTACGCCGCCGAGTTGCCGCCGATCACGGCCACGAACTTGAGCGTGTCCGGCGACAGCCCTCCGACCGCGGTCAGCTTCGCTCCGTCCAAGTCGAACGAGTTCGCGCAGCCCGAGTCCGGCGCTCCGCTGGGACTCGGCACCGTGTCCGGCAGCGCGCACGGGCACGGCGTCGGCAGGCTTCCGTCGCCGAAGCAGTACGCGTTGCCCGGAGGAACGGGCACGTTGCCGGTGTCGATCGGCCAACCGTTCGACAGGGTGTTGCCCTGGTTCGACGTCGGGATCTTGACGAACACGTCGCCGGGGCCGGCGCCGGCCGGGATCGCGAAGGTGAGCGTGATGCCCTCGCTCGAGAGACCGTTCACCTGCACCGGGACATCCGCGCCGCCCGGGGTGTTCGGGGTGAACCAGACGTCGTTGGTGCCCACGCGGTCGAAGTTCACGCCGTGGATCGTCAGGAAGCCGCCGGAGGAGCTGATGCCGATGATGCGCGGCTTCTCCGCCGAGGCCACGCCGTAGATCGCTTGCACGCCGTCGATGTCGTCCCCACCGATCGAGCGGGAGGCCACGCCGCTTCCCGTCACGCCCGGCAGCATCGTCGAGCCCGGAATGTTCGTGTGGTCGAGACCCAGCGCGTGCCCGTACTCGTGCGTCGCGATGCCTTGGATGTCCTCGTTCGTTCCCACGGAAGTGCCCGGACCGTCGTTCCACGTCCACGCCGAGTAGAAGCGGATGCGCCATCCGTCGCTGATCGGGCTCTCGCAGAACGCGAGTACGCCGCCATCGCTGCCCGCGAGCTCCGAGAAGGTGTTGCTGTTCTGACCACCGACGGCGGTCGCGTTGCCTTGCATCACCGGATCGAAGTTCGCGCCGCCCGAGCCCAGACCGCCGTTCTGGTGCGGGTCGCCGTTGCCGGTGCCGCCGTGGAGCTGGCTCGCCCACTCGGTGCAGGCCTTCCAGATCGCGAGCTCGCAACCGGTGTAGCCCGGGAAGTTCGCGTCCGCAGTCACGTTGTCGTTCGCGGTCGGATCCGTGAAGTTGTCGAAGATCCGGAAGTCGCGCTGAGTCGTGCTCAGGCTGCCGCCGAGCAACGAGAACGCCTCGGACTTGGCCGGGATGAGCAGGACCGCCGCGCCGCCGAGAGCGACCGTCGGAAGGATGAGGTTCTTGATGTTCATGGGGATTTGTTCCTTCTCGGTGCGCTACTTCTTGGCCAGACGCGCGACGTCTTGGCGGAGCTGGGTGAGCGTGACGTTCGACGGGATGGCGTAGCCTTCGCCGCGGCCCTGGACGACGACGCCCTGGCTGCGCGTTTCGAAGGTGCGGTAGAGTCCGCCGTGCGAGGCGTACAGCGCGTTGGCGGCGAGGTCGCCGCCCATGTTCTCGACCCACTTGTAGAAGGCGACGACGCGGTTGCCGCTCTTGATGTCGTCCGCCGAGGGCGCTTCGGAGTTGAAGACGCCTTGCTTCTCATCGATGAAGCCGCCGGGGAAGGTGACGTCGACGGTCAGCTCCTTGCCGTCCTTGAGCGAGGTGCCCTGGATGGTGAGCGTGGTGTAGTAGAGCTCGGGCCCGTCGATGGGGTGGTCGATGCGGATGACTTCCTTGCCGACGATCGTGCCGATCAGGGAGTTGTCCGTCTTGGCGACCATCTGAGGGAGGTCCAGGCGCTCGATCTGAGCGCTGGCCAGGCTGCCCGCCGCCACCAGCGCGGCCAGCGACAGGGACAGGGCGATGGGAGAGAGTTTCATGGCGGATCCGATTCCTTATTCAATTGAGAGCGGCCGGGGGGATCGAGCGGCCTGCCCTGTGTGCGAAGACGGTCATCCTCTGAGCCAAGTGTAAGCGATGGCGTCCGCGGGGGGCGGCGTGCACCACCTCCAGCACGCCCGGCGTCGCGAGCCGGGTTCAGCCCGAGCCGATGGGACGGGCAGCGGCCCTTCCATGTTCCCCCGCGGCCGTACGGGCGAATCAGGGGCGAACGAAAGGCCCGCGCACGGCTCGGCTGCCCCGGACCCGGGAGACGAGACCGCGTCTTCGCCGCGGGTCCCCGCTCGCCGATGGAGGACTCGAGCGCCGCGCCTTACGGCCACTCGATTCGATAGCCGTTCGACATGTTCGTCGCGGCGGGATTGCAGAAGCCCCCGGCGTTGTTGCGGTAGAAGAGCTGGTAGTACGCGGTCTGCCCGGCCGGCTGCAGCGTCGCCATCGACACGGGGATCGTCTGCACTGAGTTCGGATACGTCCACGTGCCGAGCGGCGCGCCGTTCGTTCCCGCGTTGTGCGCGCCGAAGCGAATCAGCTGTCCGTCGACGCAGCGGATCCCGTCGCCGTTCGCGACGCCGTTCGGATCGCTCGCGTTGCCCTTCAGGAGGAGCGAGTACGCCGCGGTGTTGCCGCCGATGACGCACGTGAAGACGACGGAGTCCGGAGACAGTCCGCCGGCGGCGGTGAGCTTCGCGCCGTCGAGATCGAACGAGTTCGCGCAGCCCGCATCCGGAGCGCCGCTCGGATTGGGCACGATGTCGGGAGGCGCGCACGGGCACGGCGTCGGCAGACTCCCATCGCCGAAGCAGTACGCCGTGCCCGGAACGCGGAAGTTCGCGGCGTCGATCGGCCATGTGTTCGATGCCTCGGACGCACTGGGCGCGCCCGTGCCCTTCACGACGAGGATGACGCCCGATCCCGCCGCGCCCGGGACGGCCAACGTCAGTTGAGTACCGTCGCTCGAGAGGTTGCCGACGCGGACCGGCACGCCGTCGTCCGTCGGCAACGCGGGCGTGAACCACACACCGTTCGTCGAATTCGGGCCGAAGTTCGTTCCATGGACCGTGAGCAGGCCGCCGCCGAAGTTGATCCCGGTGATGCGAGGCTTTCCGGCGGCCACGACGCCGTAGCGACCCTGCACCGCGGCGATGTCGAACGCTTCGAGCGATCGTTGAGCGACGCCCGATCCGGTCATCGCGCCGTTCAGAGTGCTCCCCGACGGTCCCGACGGGTCGAAGCCCATCGCGAATCCGTACAGCGTCGTCGCGACTCCCTGGATGTCGAAACCCGAAGTGCCCGTCCCAGGGTCGTCATCCCAGGTCCACGCCGAGTAGAAACGGATGCGCCAACCGTCGCGGATCGGCGTCTCCGTGAACCCCAGGAC